>CAYTPF010000014.1:0-15699 GCA_964439775.1 uncultured bacterium
TCAAGGCGGTGACCTCAAACGCCACCCAGCTGGTACTTCAAAAACTTGCTACCTCTTCGCGCTTGTCAGATGACGGGGCCGCATGGCGCACTTGCCCAGAGGATAGCGAGACGTTTGCCTCGTCTGAGCTATCGCCTTGGCCATCTGAGCTTTGCTTTGGGTTGAGCAGAAAGTGCGATAGGGCTGGAATCAAAATCAACGCACCGAGCATGTTCCAGAGGAACATAAAGGTCAGCAGGATGCCCATGTCAGCCTGAAACTTGATAGGGGACCAAGCCCAGGTTATTACGCCGGCGGCCATGGTCAGGCCAATAAGCGCAACTACACGCCCGGTAAAGTCGAGTGACCTGCGATAAGCTACCGCCAGGCTTTCACCACGCTCCTGTACAGCCACCTGCACACTCAATAAATAAAGCGCGTAATCCACCCCGACCCCAACACCAACGGCTATCACTGGCAGGGTCGCCACCTTCAGTCCAATACCAAGCACGACCATCAGCGCCTTGCAGATAATCGTCGTCATGATCAGGGGAATAAGTGCAACGATGGTGGCACGGATACTTCTGAAAGTGAGCAGGCAAAGCAGCGCAGTTGCTCCATATACCGCGAAGTACATGGTGATAATACCCTTCTCTACTTCGATGTTGGTTGCCGCCTCGATACCCGCATTGCCGGCTGCAAGCAAGAACTCTACCGGACGCTCGGCATCCGGCGCAGTGTTGTACTGTTCAGCAAAGTCTTCTACCACCCCCATCACACGGTTAAGCGTCTCGGCCTTGTGGTCTGCCAAGTAAGCTACCAACGGCGTTACTGAGCAGTTCTGATTGGTGATGCCAGGTGATGAAATCATGGCTGCATCGACCGAGGCATTGGTGATCGCCTGGTCACGACTGATGGTCAGCCACTTTGCGCTGCCTTCAGCCATGCCTGAGGACACAACACGAACAGTGTCTGCCAATGAACTTGTCGTCTGCACACCCTCGGTCTGTCTAAGCTTCCATGCCAACTGATCCATAGTCTGCAACGGCCGGTAAAAGCGGCAGCCGTCCACGCCAGTTTTCATGATCACCGCAAACTGATCACTGGAAAGTCCATAGTGAGAGGTTATATAGGCATTGTCTTGGTTATAGCGCGAGTTCGGGCGCAACTCCGGTGCGCCCGGGTCGAGATCCCCAATCTGTAAATCCATCATCAAGACTGTGCTGATTGCCGTGACGAGAACAGAAGCACTGATTGCCATCAGAGCCCATTTTCGCTCGGTAAAGTAATCCAGCCTTTGCCATACTCTGCCCAGCCAGTTCTTGTTGGCCTGTCCAGCCTGGTCTTTATCGATGGCAATTTGCGCCGCTTTCTTACTCACTCCAATGTAAGAGAGCGCAACCGGAATAAGAATAAGCTTGGTAAAGATCAGGACCGCGACACCAATACTGGTAGTCAACGCCAAGTCGCGGATTACCGGAATGTCGATAATTGCCAGTACTGCAAAACCAACAATATTGGTCAGCAACGCGGTGAGCCCGGTCAGAAAAAGACGTCGGAACGTGTAGCGCGCAGCGACATACTTGTGAGTGCCGCGGCCGATGTCCTGCAGGATGCCATTCATTTTTTGCGTGCCGTGCGATAGGCCAATCGCAAAAATCAGGAAGGGTACCAATATCGAGTAAGGGTCGAGTTCGTAACCGAGTATCTGCATTAGCCCCAAAAGCCAGATCACACCGGTTACCGCAATTCCCACCAGCAACAGCGTGCTGCGTAAGCAGTGGGTGTACAGGTAGACAAATATTGATGCGATCACCACCGATATGGCGAAGAACAGCATCACTACTTTCAAGCCATCGATCAGATCCCCAACAAGCTTGCTGAAGCCAACAATGTGGATGCCAATGGAGTCACTTTCGTAGGCACGGATTTTCTGTTCCAGCTGATCGGAAAAATCGCCGTAATGCAGCGGCTCCCCCGTTTGCGGATTGGTATCCTGCAGTGGCGCAACAATCATGCTGGACTGACCGTCGTTGGCAACCAGACTGCCGGATATAGCGGCGCGCGAAATATTCCGGCGCAGCGCCTGTATACTGCTTTCGCTGCCATCATAGTTCGCCGGCATCACGGCCCCGCCGCTGATGCCATCCTCAGTCACTTCCCGCCAGCGCACAATGGGCATCCAGAGCGACCTCATCCAGGAGCGGTCGACACCCGGTATCAAATACAGAGTGTCGTTCACTTGGCGAAGCACCTCTAGGTATTCAGGGTCGTAGATATCTCCGTTCTTGTTTTCAACGACAACGCGAATGCTATTGCCCAGCCCCGGCAGCTCGGTCTTGTGATCCAGATAATTTTGAATATAGGGATTGTTGACCGGAATCATCCGCTCAAAGCTGGCGTTCACCTCAATGCGAGATGCAAAAAAACCAAGCACCAGCGTAGCAGCCAGACAGCACAGAATAACCAGGACTCGGTGACTGAAAATTAAGCGCTCAAACAGACCGCCAGACTTCTTGTCGAAATCCTCAACATTTTGGACGACAGGCATCCCATTAGTATTATTCTGATTGACCATCTCTATCTCCGAGGATCGACGCGTAGCGACACGCTATGCATGCCCTTCCACCTCGCCAACCTGACTATTGCTATCCGGGTCAGCCACGCAAGCAGCTAACCAGCGTCGATCGCACGTTAAATTAAGGCTTGAGTTGCGTGGTACGCACGCCGGAAAACTGAGCCAGCAGCAACTGATCCGGCGAGTTAAGTAACGCAGCGGAGAAAACCGTGCCACGGTAATCACCAACCAGTTGCGTGAGCTCCAGTGACTTGGTGTCTATCTGCATGACTCCGCCCCGTTGACTGATCAGCAGGGCCCTGCCCTTGCTCAGAGGCAGGCTTTGCACAATGGAAGATTCCTGGCCAGTCTCCACCTTGGTCCAGGTTTCGCCCTGGTCCTTACTCGCGTAGAGGTTGCCCCGCAGCCCATAGACCAGAACCGCGTCAGCCGAAGCCTGAACGCCAAAAAAGGTCCCTGTATAAGGCGTAGGCGTTCTAATAAAGCGCTGTGCCTCATCGTCCAGACGCATTACCAGCCCCTGCTCACCACTGATAAAGGTTTCCGCGCCCGACATGCTCACGGAATATAGATGCATCCGCCGGTCGTTATCTGTCCGCTGTATCCAGGGCTCCCAGTGAAGACCGTTATCGATTGTACGAAGGATCATCCCGAAAGCGCCTACGACATAACCTTCACCTTGCGCATTAATGTAGGCATCCAGGAAAGGTGTAGCCATCACGTCGGGGTCGGACGAGGTACTCATCGCCAGCTCGAATTCACGTAGCATGCTTTCAGATTCGAACTCTTCCAGATCATTAGCACTGGAGTAGTAGTTTTTCAGCAGCGTCAGGAGACTACGGCCATCCAGCACTACGGACCAAGTTTGTCCGCCATCCTCTGTGGCCAGAAAAACCGAGTCATGGCCAACGATCCAGCCATGTTGGTCATCACGAAAGCGAACCTGCACAAGATCACTACCCACCGGGCTAACAACTTGCTGCCAGGATTTACCCTCATCATTGGACAGCATGATCAACCCGCGCAGTCCTACACCGACAAGCCGGCTACCCGCTCGGGCAACACTCAGCGTCGGTTGGGATTGTGGAATCAACTGTTTGGCACCGGCATTGCTGAGCGGATCAAACAACCCCGTCTTGTCCGACTCAACCGTCTCCGATTCCGCTGCCATCGCTGAGATGGCAACTGAATAGGATGCAATGGAGCCAACATAAAACAGGCACATCAGCAGCCGCGGCAACCTGCATGGCAGGCACCCTCTCATCAGGTCGATCAAAGTCATTGTTTTTATCCTCTACGCAGCTCGCTCAAAACGCCGAGTACTGCGATTACATCGCCTGTCACGGTCCAACACGCAAGCGCCACCCATCGTCGGTGGCGCCAAACTGGTGCAATTACCGGGTGGTCTCGCGTGCCACCACTGCTTCTGGGTTCAAATCACGTTCGGAGCGCGGTGCGTCCAGCACTTTGTAACCGCCGCTGAGCGCATCATTGATCAGCCCGTACATACCCTTGTTAAAGTCGTAGATAGAGTGTTTTACGATGTAGGGAATGTCATGGTCGTAAAACTGCACGCCGCCCAGCATCATCGAACGATAGAGTTGGCCGCTTTGATCCCAAGCATCGTAAAGCCCCGCACCAAAGGTATCCTCATCAAGATAATAGGTGCGTTTGCTGTAAACATGCCGACGGTCTTCCTTGAGGGTGGCCTCAACGACCCATACACGGTGCAGCTCCCAGCGCTCGCACTCGGGATTAACGTGGTTTTCCATCAGTTGAGTTTTAGGATCACAGTCGAAGTACAGCTCATAGCTGTTATACGGGATGTACATCTCTTTTTTGCCGACCAGCTTGAACTCGAAGCGGTCCTGCATACCTGAGAACATGAAAAGCTCATCGAACAATTCCAGACCGCCCATACTGGCAACTGGCGTGTCGTAGGCAAACTCAGGGGCCAACTTGACGCGGCGCTGACCAGGCGTGTAGCTCCAGGCGCGTCGGGGCTGCTGGGTAGGGTCAAGGTAGTCCATATACCCGGTAAGCTCGCCTGCTCGGCGCGCGGGTTCCTTGGTGACCGAGTAAACGCGGGAATACATTTGCGGATCGCGACCCTCTACATCATCCTGATAATAGGGACGTTCAACAAAAGTAGCCTGTTCTGATGCCTTGGTTACAGCCCCATTCGACGCCACCAACCAGCTGTTGGATGAACTGGTGGTAGTGCCGTATTTACCGTCGTTGTAACGAACCTGTTGGTTCCACATGACCTCATGGCCGGTCTTAGGGATCGGGAATGGAACGCCACCACGGCATTCAGGCGACAACGTCAGGCCGTTGTTCAGCGTTTCACAGGTAGTTGCATTACGGACTGTAGCATCCAGCACATCCTGTGGTAGCGCGGCGGTACGATGACTTGGAAAGATATCCAGATAGTAATCGGGGTTACGCTTCAACAGCTCCAACTGACCAGCACTCAGCTTATCTGCATGCTCCTGATAGTTGCTGCTGTCGATGCGGAACAGCGGCTCTTCATCCTTGTAGGGATTCACCCAGTAGCCGCTGCCGGGCTCAAAACCGGCAGGGGCGGTCCGGAGTCCCCCTTCATAGGGAGGGATAGTACCCGCCTCATTGCCGGCTTGTTCAGCTCCAAACAAGGTAAGTGCTTTACCGAGCTGGGCAGCCTCCTCGGAAGAAACTGCTGCTACCGCATTGGCTGAAATACCACTTAAAGCCAGGCTGAAAGCGAGTGCATATCTCATAACAATCTCCGTTCTTGTGTTTATTAACTGGGAGCCAGTACTGCTCTATTAAAACGATGTCTTATAGGTGAGCGACAACCAACCACGGTCGGTACCACCAACAGCACCGTTACCATTTACCATGGTCTGGCCGTTGACCGGGTTGATGGTGTTTTTCTCCTGGGCCATCGTATCTGCATAACGCAAGCTGAACTCGTGCTGTTGCTGGTAGGTCATCTTGGCGCCGACCGACCATGACACGGCACCCTCCGACCCACCGCCGGCGTTAGCCGCGTTACCAGAAATACCGTAGTTCACGGTTAAAGGCACAGACAGATCCCACGACGGCAAAATCGCCAGATACTGGGGGGTATAGTTCACTGCCGCCGCCAGGTAATTACGAGTAGAGCAGCCGTCGGACTTATCGCCCTCGCCACCGCTGCGCAGGTCTCTGCAGGCAGCGGTGCCTTCACCCTTATACAACTCTTCATGTTCGGTCACCTTATCCAGGTGGCTGTATACCAGCTCGGCAACCAGCGTCGAACTTTCGGCCAGCCAAAAGCGAGGCACACCGTAAACAGCGTTTACCAATGCATGGTAGGTGTTACCGCGAGGACCTTCATCATCCACGTTGCTGACGCCAGTGGCGTTAAGTGCGCCACCTTTGCGGTAAGACACCTCTGCGCCAATGGAGGCCGAGCCAACGTTACCCGCATAGCTCAAGCCAACCAACTTCACGCCTCGCGGATAAACCAACCGATACCGGCCGGTTGCCATATCGATTTGCGGCGACAGCCAAGCTTGATAGTCGTCGAATTCGCGGTAATAGGCACCCAGCGTGGCGCCTACGCTTTGCAGGTCATAGCGGGCCATCACACCCCAGTTAGCAGAGTCACGACCAAATTTGGAATCGGCGTGTTGTAGGTTGAACCCCGGCGCCGCAGGCAAACGGTCGGGCCCCTCGAAGAAGGGGTCAGCAGCACCAAAATAGGTACCACCATAGGGGAAGCGAGTGTGATCCCACTCATAGAAATACTGTGCAGAAACGGAGAGTGCATTGGTCAACTGCGCTTTGGCAGATACCTGACCAATCGGCAAAAAGACCTCCTTGGTCTCAATCCCTGGACTGGTTACCGCCTTAACCGCGTCGGTAGGAGCCTGCGAATAGGAAATCGCGTGAGCACCAAACAGCAGGCCCTCCCCCCAATACAGGGTGTGCCGACCGACCTTCACGTTCACCGGTACCTGCCCGACATCAAAGTTAGCCCACACGAAGGCATCGAGAATTTCGCCAGAAGGGCCATAGACGTAACGCTCTACTTCGGAGCTGTATTTATCATTGTTATAGCTGGTGGAATAACCAGGCACATTGCTATCGACCGAACGGTCACTGTAGGCATCGTCATACCAGCCGGCGGCACTGACCCTCGCACCAAAGTGCCACTTGTAGGCCAAGTCAACCTCTGTCAGCAGGTCAAGACGATTGGTGACGATATCCCCACGGTCAAATTTGCCATCAGACTCGTCGAAATTAGGGTTGTTCATGATCGCGCTGTCCTGGCTTTCCGCCCGGATGCCGAGGTTGTAGCGAACAGTGTTATCCCAACGCATCCGAATATCTGGGTTACCCAGATCTATCTGCATCGCAGAGGCGCTGCCACTGGCGATCAGAACGGCAATAGCCAAGGCGCTGCGCGCCGCATTCATGTGACCAGTATTGTCGATAGTGTTCATCATTATTCCTTTTGTTTTTATTTTCAGTGACTTATAGAAATCATCCGATTACTGGCCTGACGTAACACTCTGACAAAGCCGCCTAAAAACAGTGACATTCGCCTAGCGCCTCTAAACCAGCGTCTCGCCATCCTAGCGGAGCGCTCCAGATAATTCCATATCAAGATTTAAATTCTACATACAGATTTTAAATCCAGCGCGCTGTCACTTTGCTCAGAGCTGTTACCGGGCACCGCCGCGTGCCCGTCCTTTTGGTTGCGAACCGTATACAGCCAGAATTAAACATAATTTTATACTTTGTTCAATTTATGATTTACTTTTTGTAATACCCTTATCAGCAAAATCGGCAAAAAAGTCGTTTATGCCTTGTAGAACGGGCTATAGCACTAGTTACAGATGAAGCATTCTGAAAACAAAATAACCGAGGAAAATGTATGAATATCGACTTAAAGGGCAAGCGTGTCATCGTGACTGGTGCGTCACGCGGCATTGGAAGAGCGATAGCTACCGCCTTCGCCAACGATGGGGCGAAGGTAGCCATCTGCTCGCGCAATTTCGCAGACATCGCAAAGGTGGGAGAAGCTCTAGCCGAGCGCGCGGACGCAGTCATAGCACGTGCCGTTGACGTTACTGACAGTCATAACGTGCGTACCTTTGTTGCCGAGGTAGCCGAAGCCTGGGGCGGCGTTGACGTACTGGTCAACAACGCCGGCCAAGGGAAAGGCGGCGACCTGGATACCCTCACACCCGAGGACATTCTTGAACACGCTAACGTGCTGCAAATGGGCCACTTTAGATTCACCCAGGCGGTTGTGCCTCACATGCGCAAGCAGCGCTGGGGGCGCATTATAGAAATCAACGCATTGGCCGGGACCATACCTACTCCCGAAGGCATCCCATCGGTCATCAATAGAGCCTCCTGTATCGCCCTTTCACGCTCCCTAGGCATGTCGCTACCGAAAGACAACATTCTGGTTAACACATTGAATATGGGCTGGATCGACACTGGTCAATGGGACCGCCACTTCAAAGAAATGGGTGAAGGCGTTACTCGGCAGGAATTCGATGCCATGGTAATGAAAGTGGTTCCAGCGGGCCGTTACGGCAAGCCCGAGGACGTAACGGGGATGGTTCTGTTTCTGGCAAGCGAATACGCCAGTTTCATCAGCGGTGCATCGATCGACATCGCGGGAGGGATGGGCGGTCAAATAGCCTACTACCCCACACTCAAGCGCGACTTTGCAGAGAGCATTCGACAACGGCGCGAGATGCAGAGCAGCATTTAATGAATTCGCCAGGCTCCCTGCGACAGCGACTGTTCCTATGCCAGGCTCACTCACGAGCCACAGGCATGAATCATGAACTGTTGAAAAGCGCTGCCTGGCTCGCTCATTTCTCGGCCTTGCGCCCAAATCAAGCCCAACTCCATCGAGGGCACAGCGTCGTTCAAAGGACGCACCTCAATTTTGCGGCCCTCAAGCGACCAGGCTCGGTACAGCATGTCCGACAACACGGTCACACCAAACCCGTGCGCCACCAGACCACGCAAAGACTCCACGGAGGAGGTTCGAAATGCGATCTTAGGCTCCAGCCCCTGCGCTTGCCAATAGCGCTGAACCGACTCCTCCCCCTCATCGACGGTGGGCAGGATGTAGGCATGCTCAGCAACGTCCTTCAGGGTGATCGACGCCAGCCCCATGAGCGGATGGCCGGACGCCAGCCACAACTGACGACGCGAGCGTATCAGCACGCTGGCATCCAGACCGGACAAGTCGGTCGCGTTCGAAACAACCGTCAAACCTACATCAAGCTCTCCTTGTCTGACCGAGCTCTCGATACTGACCCTGTCCATGTCGATCAAATCGATTTCCACATCGGGGTAACTGCGCTTGAAGCGCGCAAGCAGGTTGGGCAGGAAGTAACCAAGCACCGTGTAGGAGGCGCCGACGCGAACAACACCGGATACCGAGTGACTCATGAAAAATGGCTCGCTGATCGCATCCTGCAGCGTATCCAGAATGTGGCGAGCATGCTGAAAGAACTTGTTTCCTTCCGCCGTCAGGTTTACTCCGTTCGGCAAGCGCTCGAAAAGTTTCACGCCCAGTCGCTGCTCCAGCTGCATCACTGCAGTGGTCACGGCGGACTGCGAAACATGAACTGCAGCAGCGGCCTGCGAGAACTGACCGGTCTCAGACGCCGCAACGAAATAGCGCAATTGGCGCATGGAAATATCGGACCTAGACATAAATTTTTCAGATACCTGGCAGCAATTTTTAACAATTTACGATACCAAACCCAATTCATATACTCCAGCCCATCGTGTATTGCGCGCGCTGCGATACCCAATATCAGAATAAAAAGGTGTGAGTAGCCATGGGCAAATCTATCTCGCTGGATGACAAGTACACAGAGAATAGCGGTCTGCAGTTGATGACTGGTATTCAAGCACTGGTTCGGCTTCCGCTAATGCAGAAGCAGCGCGATCAGGCCAACGGGCTGAACACTGCTGGCTTTATTTCCGGCTACCGCGGCTCCCCTCTCGGCGGCCTGGACCAAGCTTTATGGCGTGCACGTAAGTATCTGGAGAAAGGCAGCACTCACTTCCAACCTGGCGTCAACGAGGAGCTAGCCGCTACCGCCCTCTGGGGAACGCAGCAGGTAAACATCTTCGAAGGGGCAACCTACGACGGTGTTTTCGGCATGTGGTACGGAAAAGGTCCCGGTGTTGATCGCTCCGGTGATGTATTCCGACATGCAAACGCTGCCGGTACCTCGCAATTCGGTGGAGTGCTTGCAGTTGCCGGCGATGATCACGGTGCCCGCTCTTCATCACTCCCGCACCAGACCGAGCACATTTTCAAGGCAGTAATGATGCCCGTACTGGCACCTTCGGGGGTGCAGGAGTATCTGGACTACGGTATCCATGGCTGGGCCATGTCACGCTACTCCGGTTGCTGGGTAGCACTTAAGGCAGTAGCGGACACTGTAGAAAGCGCTGCCATTGTCGATATTGACCCCTTTCGTGTGGAAAGCGTAATTCCTGATTTCGACATCCCCGAGGGCGGCCTGAACATTCGTTGGCCAGACCCACCGCTTGCTCAAGAGCAGCGACTACTCGAACACAAACTTTACGCCGCGCTCGCCTATGCCAAGGCAAACCGCATTGACCGCGTGGTCATGGACTCGCCCAAGGCGCGTATCGGCATTATCACGGCGGGCAAATCCTACCTGGACGTTTGTCAGGCTCTGAACATGCTTGGTATTGACGATGCCAAAGCGCAGGAGATTGGCTTGCGCGTTTACAAGGTCGGTATGGTCTGGCCGCTTGAAGCTGATGGCGTCAGGCACTTTGCCGAAGGTCTCGAAGAAATTGTGGTGGTTGAAGAAAAGCGCCACATGATCGAGTACCAAATGAAGGAGGAACTCTACAACTGGCGGGAGGACGTACGTCCGCGCATCGTCGGCAAGTTTGACGACAAAGGTGAGTGGACTATGCCGCACACCGATTGGCTACTGCCGGCGATCAACGACCTGACACCAGCGCACATTGCTCGCGCGCTGGCCAAACGAATTCTTCGTCTGCATGCAGACACCTCCCTGCAACTGCATCTAGATGATCTAGAGGCGCAGCTCACCACCAAGAGCGTACTGGGCTCGTTGATGGACCGAGTGCCGCATTACTGCTCCGGCTGCCCGCACAATATTTCGACCAAGGTGCCCGAAGGCAGTCGCGCCCTTGCCGGTATCGGCTGCCACTACATGGCTGCTTGGATCTACCCCCAAACCCAGACTTTCAGCCAGATGGGTGGCGAGGGTGTCGCCTGGATTGGGCAGGCCCCCTTCACCAAGACCAAACACGTGTTTGCCAACCTTGGGGATGGCACCTATTTTCACTCCGGTACCTTAGCGATTCGCGCTGCGGTTGCAGCGAATGTGCCGATTACCTACAAGATTCTTTACAACGATGCTGTTGCCATGACCGGCGGCCAGCCCGTGGACGGCACTCTGACAGTACCGCAAATCTCTCAGCAACTCGCTGCGGAGGGTGTCAAGCGCATTGCTGTGGTGACTGACGAGCCCGAGAAGTACAAAGCAATTCAAGGACTCGCTCCCGGCGTACCGGTGTTGCACCGAGAGAAAATGGAGGAGCTGCAGACTCAACTTCGAGAGTATCCCGGCGTCTCAGCCATCATTTACGATCAGACCTGCGCGGCCGAAAAGCGCAGACGCCGCAAGCGGGGGCAGTTTCCCGATCCAGCACGGCGGGTGATGATCAACCAGGCAGTTTGCGAAGGCTGTGGCGACTGCAGTAGTAAGTCGAACTGCATGTCCGTGGTGACGGTGAATACCGAGTTTGGTCAGAAACGCAGTATTGACCAGTCATCATGCAACAAGGATTTTTCATGCCTCTCCGGCTTCTGCCCAAGCTTCGTCACCATCGAAGGTGGCTCGCTACGTAAAGCCAAAGCGCTTACCGACCAAGCGGTTGACGAATGGAATCTGACCACGCCTAACACAGTGGCGCTCGATCAGCCTTACAGCATTCTAGTGACCGGCGTAGGTGGTACCGGTGTTGTAACAATTGGTGCCCTGCTCGGCATGGCCGCCTTCATGGAGAACAAAGGTACGCTCAACCTGGACATGGCCGGCATGGCCCAGAAAGGTGGTGCGGTCTGGTCGCATATCCGCATCGCAGCTGACCAGTCCCAACTGCATGCACCGCGTATAGCCGAAGGAGAAACCAGCTTGCTGCTCGGCTGCGACCTGGTGGTAAGTGCCAATCACGAGACCCTGGCCAAGTTGCGGCATGGGCACACTCATGCGTTGGTCAACTCGGAAGAAAGCATCACCAGCGAGTTTGTTCGTACTTTCGCAATGCAAGCTGAGAGTGGCGATCTGAAGGCGCACCCTGACCCCAAATTTCGCACACAAGGCATGTCTGCACAAATTGCAGAAGCTGTCGGCAACGACCACGCCATTTTCGTGGATGCCAGCAAAATAGCCACGGCGCTGATGGGCGACTCCATCGCGACCAATACCTTCATGCTCGGTTTTGCCTATCAGAAAGGCTGGTTGCCGGTTGGCGCTGAAGCGCTGATAGCCGCTATTGAACTGAATGGCACGGCCGTCGAGTTCAACCTCAAGGCCTTCACCTGGGGGCGCCGTACTGCGGTCGATCCCCTGCGCGTTCAAGGAATGATCGACAGCCAGGGCAAGCGCCCAGCCGAGGCGTTGTCACAGACTATTGAAGAGGTTATTCATAAACGCGTCGCTGCCCTCACCGAGTATCAGGATGCCAATCTCGCAGCACGCTATCGTGCCCGAGTGCAACAATTCCAGAGCGCTGAATCGGCCATTTCTGGTAATACCGGCGCCTTGGCTGATGCCGTCGCCCGCAACTACTACAAAGTATTGGCAATCAAGGATGAGTATGAAGTAGCTCGTCTTTATACCAATGGCGACTTCATCAAAAAAGTACAGGACAGTTTTGAGGGTGACTACAAACTCAAGTTTCACCTGGCGCCACCTGTGCTCAATAGTGCCAAGCCAGGGAAAGAACCTAAAAAGCGCAGCTACGGCCCATGGATGCTAACTGGTTTTAAACTCCTCGCTCGGATGAAGTTCCTCCGCAATTCGGTTCTGGATCCATTTGGCTACACCGCAGAACGCAAGCTCGAGCGGCAATGGCTGGAAAGCTACGAACAGCTTCTCGATCAAATCTTGGAATCACTCGACAGCGACAAGTTGCCGATTGCCATCCAGCTCGCGAGCCTTCCCGACATCGTACGCGGCTACGGCCCTGTGAAAGAGCGCTTCCTAGCGCAGGCCGAAAAACAACGCGAGAACCTTCTAAAACAATGGCGAGGAGAGCACCAAGCGCTATTCCGTGACGCCACGACACAAGAGCCAGCAGAGCGCATCAACGTCACTCAGCTGTAACGCCAATAACAAAAGGAGATAAACGTATGAGTGCAATACCTGGATTGGACTTTTTCCTCGGCGAAGAAATAGACATGCTGCGCGAATCAGTCGCTGGTTTTGCTGGCAAGGAAATCGCGCCCCGTGCGGCCGAGGCAGACCGCACTGATGAGTTCCCCATGGATTTGTGGCGCAAGTTCGGCGACATGGGGCTGCTAGGCCTAACCGTGGCCGAAGAGTACGGTGGCTCCGGAATGGGCTACCTCGCACACATGATTGCCATGGAAGAAATTTCCCGGGCGGCTGGTGGTATCGGACTGTCCTATGGTGCTCACTCAAACCTCTGCGTAAACCAGATCCACCGCAATGGTAGCGAAGCACAAAAAGCCAAGTTTCTACCCAAGCTGGTATCGGGGGAGCATATCGGCGCTTTGGCAATGAGCGAGCCAAACGCCGGTTCTGACGTCGTCAGTATGAAGCTGCGTGCCGACAAGCAGGGCGACCGCTACATCCTCAACGGCACCAAGATGTGGATCACCAACGGTCCAGACTGCGACGTCCTGGTGGTCTACGCCAAAACTGATGTTGCTGCCGGCGCCAAGGGCATGACGGCCTTCATCCTCGAAACGGACACTCCCGGTTTCTCCGTTGCGCAGAAGCTGGACAAGCTTGGCATGCGCGGATCACACACCGGCGAACTGGTTTTCGACAATGTTGAAGTTCCGGAAGAGAACATTCTGGGCGGCGTTGGTGAAGGTGCCCGTGTACTCATGAGTGGCCTTGACTACGAGCGCGCGGTACTCAGCGGTGGCCCACTGGGCCTGATGCAAGCAGCGATGGACATCGTCACGCCTTACATCCACGACCGAAAACAGTTCGGTCAAAGCATCGGCGAGTTTCAGCTCATTCAGGGCAAGGTTGCAGATATGTATACCACCCTGCAAGCCTGCCGCGCCTATCAGTACAGCGTCGGCAAGCACCTAGACGCCATGGGCAGTGGACATGTGCGGCAGGTGCGCAAGGACTGTGCCGGGGTGATCCTGTATACCGCCGAAAAAGCGACCTGGATGGCTGGCGAGGCAATCCAGATTCTTGGCGGTAACGGCTATATCAACGAATACCCGGCAGGTCGCCTGTGGCGTGACGCCAAACTCTATGAAATCGGTGCCGGTACCAGCGAGGTCCGCCGTATGTTGATTGGCCGGGAGCTGTTCAATGAAACACGTTAAACAGGTACGCGTCCCGACCTTCAGAAGCCAGCTTGCAACCCAAGGAGCGCCGGCATGAGTTCACTTAAAAGCCAGGTCAATACTCGCTCGCCGGAGTTCAGCACCAATGTGGCAGCGATGCAGGAGCTCGTGGGTAATCTTCGAGAGTTGCTAGGAAAAGTAGCAGAAGGCGGTGGCCCAGCGGCTCAAGCTCGGCATCTTTCTCGCGGCAAGCTGCTACCCAGGCAGCGCGTTGACGCCCTACTGGACCAAGGCTCACCATTTCTCGAAATCGGTCAGCTAGCCGCCCATGAGGTCTACAGCGAACAGGTGCCGGCAGCAGGGATAATTGCAGGCATTGGTCGGGTTGAAGGGGTTGAGTGCATGATCGTCGCCAACGACGCGACCGTGAAAGGCGGCTCCTACTACCCCCTTAGCGTAAAGAAACACCTAAGAGCACAGGCCATAGCACAACAAAACCGCCTCCCCTGCATTTATCTGGTCGACTCGGGCGGCGCCAACCTCCCGCGCCAGGATGAGGTATTTCCTGATCGTGAGCACTTCGGCCGCATCTTTTTCAACCAAGCCAACATGAGTGCCCAAGGCATTCCCCAGATCGCTGTGGTCATGGGGTCATGCACGGCAGGTGGAGCATACGTACCAGCGATGGCAGATGAGGCCATCATGGTGAGAGAGCAAGCAACCATCTTTCTTGCCGGCCCGCCTCTGGTCAGGGCAGCCACTGGCGAAGTGGTCAGTGCCGAAGACCTTGGCGGAGCCGATGTCCATTGCAAAACCTCGGGAGTGGCCGACCACTACGCGGAAAATGACGAACATGCGCTAGCACTGGCCCGGCGCAGTATCGCCAACCTTAACTGGCGCAAACAGGGCCAACTAAACCTCCGCGAGTCGGTGGCGCCACGTTATGCCGCGAGTGACTTGTACGGCATCATTCCTGCCGACCCGAAGCAGCCGTTTGATGTGCGCGAAATCATCGCGCGACTAGTTGACGACAGCGCTTTCGATGAATTCAAAGCCCTCTACGGAACAACCCTGGTGTGCGGCTTCGCCCACTTGCATGGGCATCCTGTCGCGATTCTGGCCAATAACGGCATCCTGTTTGCCGAGTCTGCGCAAAAAGGCGCGCACTTCATTGAACTTGCCTGTCAGCGAGGTATTCCTCTGCTGTTTCTGCAGAATATAACTGGCTTCATGGTAGGCCAAAAATATGAAGCTGGAGGCATTGCCAAGCACGGCGCCAAACTGGTGACTGCTGTGGCCTGTGCGCAGGTTCCAAAGTTCACGGTGATCATCGGTGGAAGCTTCGGCGCCGGCAACTACGGCATGTGCGGCCGTGCGTACGACCCCCGCTTCCTTTGGATGTGGCCAAACGCGCGTATTTCGGTCATGGGCGGCGAGCAAGCTGCAGGCGTTCTGGTCCAGGTCAAGCAAGAGCAGGCGGAGCGCAGCGGCGAAACCTTCAGCGCCGAGCAAGCCAATCACCTGCGCAAACCCATCCTCGAGCAGTACGAAGAGCAGGGCC
>CAYTPF010000015.1:0-15539 GCA_964439775.1 uncultured bacterium
GGTTTATAAAAGTACTAATAGCGGATTTTACTTGATTTCCTACCATACCAAGTGAGAATGCTAATCTTCTTAATTGATAAGGTTGTAGGTCTTGCCAGGGTTCTAATGTGATTTTTATTATTTTTTCAGGTGTTTCTTCAGCAACTTTTTCAATTTCAACACCACCTTCTGTAGAAACCATAAAAACATATTTACCAATAGCCCTATCTAAAACTATACCAGCATAAAATTCTTTTTTAATATTGGATGCTTCTTCAATCAAAAGTCTCTGTACAATTTTCCCTTCGGGACCAGTTTGATGAGTTATTAAAGTTTTTCCTAAAATCTCAGATGCATAGTTTTTCACATCATCTAAAGAATTTGCTATTTTAACTCCACCAGCTTTACCTCTACCTCCTGCATGGATTTGTGCTTTAACAACACATCTACCATTAATTTTTTTTGCTGCTTCAATAGCTTCTTCTACTGTAAAGGCGGCATAACCCATTGGTACTGGTACGCCATTATCTCTAAATAATTTTTTACCTTGGTATTCATGTATATTCATTTATCGTTCCTAATTATTGTTCCTGAATTATTTATTATAGCATTTTTCAAGTTAGAAATTGATGTAATAACAACTTTTTCGCCATGATGATTTAAGAAATATAGGGCTGCTCGGATCTTTGGTGCCATAGTTCCTTCTTGAAAATGTCCTGTTTTTAAATATTTTTCTAAAGTTGAAGCATTAATATCTTTAACTGTTTCTTGATTTGTTTTCATGTAATTTAAATATATATGATCAACATCAGTAATTATATAAAGTTCTTTAGATTTTGTAACTCTGCCAATTAATGCTGCAGTCATATCTTTATCAATAACTGCATCTAATCCATTAAGATTACCATTATCTTCATTATAAGCTGGAATTCCACCTCCACCTCCAGCTATAACTATAGTTCCAAAGTCTACTAAATGTTTTATTGATTTTCCATTAAAAATATATAAAGGGCTAGGTGAAGGCACAACTCTTCGCCAAACATTTGGTTCCTGTTCTTTAATATCCCAGTCATATTTATCAGATAGGTTTTTAGCTTTTTCAGAATCAAATCTAAAGCCTATATATTTTGATGGATTTAAGATATTTGGATCAGCTCTATCAACTTTAACTTGAGAAATAAATGTTACGACTTCTCTATCTGATTTTTCAGAATAAAGAGCATTTTGCAATGATTGTTGAATCATATAGCCAATAGCACCTTGTGTATTAGCAACTAAAACACCTAGAGGAAGTGGGGGTATTTTTTTAGAAGCAATCTCATGTCTTCTAAGTTCATCTCCAACTTGGGGACCATTTCCATGAGTAATACATATATTATAATTTTTTCTAACAAAGTGCATAATATTTTGCATACTTTCTTTTGTATGAAAGAATTGATGTTTTATGCTACCATCATCACCTTTGGGACTAATTGCATTGCCACCAAGTGCTATTACTACAGAATTTTTATTCATTAATGCAGTCTCTTTCGATAGGGAATGTTAAACATCTTATTCCACCATGGCCTCTTGATAATTCATTTTCATCAATATATATGAAATATTTTTCATCATCTAAAAGTTTGCCAGATTCACAAAATTCATCAGATGATATTATTTTATAATTGAATTTTTTCAGCTCGTTTAATGTTTCTTTATTGCGGAAATAGCCAACTGCTACACCTGGCCTAAGAGTGAAAACATTTGCCCCCATGGTTAAAAGCTCTTTATCTTGATAGTTTTGTGATTTACCACCACATCCTATAAATTTCAAGTTATAGCCATCATTTTGAAAAGTATTTAACAAAGAGATATCATTTGAATCTATTAATTTGCATTCTAACTTTGAATTAAATCTATGAATTTTATATTTGATTTTATTATTAATAAATAAAGGTGGATATACTAAACATTCATTAACATTAATTTTAGTAAAAACACAATCTAAATGCATAAACTTACGTTCTTTTGGTAATTCTATAGCATATACATATTTAAAATTATTTTTAAATATGGTTGGTAGTAGTGCTTTAATGCTTTCTAGTGAAGTTCTCTGGCTAATACCTATACAAACAATTTTGTTACTAAATATAGTTATATCACCACCTTCAATTGATAAGTTGGGGAAATGCTTATTGAAATTAAAAATATTTATATTTTTAAAAATTACATGATTTTTTACTATGTATTTTGTAAGAATTGATTCTCTTTGTCTAGATTTGTGCCAGCTCCATGTTGTTAATAAAGAATTACCAATAACCGCACCGATATCTCTAGTAAATATGAGATTCGGTAATGGATATTTAAAAATAGGTTTATTTTTATATATACCAGTAATAAATATTATAGAAATTTGTTCTGATGATAGTGATTTAAAGATTGATTCTGATATATTATTATCATACAAAACAGATTCTGAATCTAAAATTTCTGTTATAATTTTTGAGCGTATAAAATCAGAATCTAAAATATCAATTAATAGTTGTTGAAATGTTATTGTTTTGGTTCGTGTGAATTTATCTAAAATGAATTTTAATTTTTTATGTTCTTTAACTAAATAATTAGAATCAACCAAATCATCAAATAATAAGAAATCTGGGTTTTCCTTATTATTCAAGTATTCTATAGTATTTATTTGCTTTAAAAAACGATGTTCACCTATAGGTGAATGAATAATAACATTCTTTAGAGGTGCAATTTCAGAAAATACATTTATTTTCATTCTTCGTCCATAAATGGATATCGATAGTTAGTTGGAGAATCAAAAGTTTCTTTAATAGTTCTAACAGATACCCAACGATATAAATTGATAGGAGAGCCAGCTTTATCATTCGTTCCAGATGCTCTACTACCACCAAATGGTTGCTGACCTACAACAGCTCCAGTAGGTTTATCATTTATATAAAAATTCCCAGCTGAATGAGTTAGCATTTTTTTACCAGATGCTATAAATTCTGGATCTGATGCAAATATTGCACCAGTTAGAGCATAAGGCGAAGTAGAATCAACAATTTTACAAATTTCTTGCCATGACTCTTCATATACATATATGGTTAGAACAGGACCAAAAATTTCTTCGCACATAGTTTTAAAATATTTATTTTTTGTTAAAATTGTAGTTGGCTCTATAAAATAACCCTTTGTTTTATCACAATTACCACCAGTTATGATAGTGGTATCATTATCTGCTTTTGCATAAGAGATATATTTTTCTATTCTATCAAAAGAGCTTTCATCAATTACAGCATTCATAAAATTACTGAAATTTGTAACATCTCCCATTTTGATTGTATTTACTTCTTTTATATATTTAATTTTAAATTCATCCCAAATTTCTTTTGGAATATATGCTCTTGAAGCCGCTGAGCATTTTTGACCTTGGTATTCAAATGCACCTCTCACACAAGCTGTGACTAATTCATCAATATTTGAAGATTTATGTGCTAAAATAAAATCTTTTCCTCCAGTTTCACCTACAATCCTTGGGTATGTTTTATAATTAGATATATTCTTACCTATTTTATTCCACATTCCTTGAAACACTTCTGTTGAACCAGTAAAGTGAACACCGGCTAAATTAGTATTTTCTATAATTGGATCACCTATTTTTCTGCCACTTCCAGGGATAAAATTGATTACACCATCTGGTAAGCCAGCTTCTTGAAGAAGTTTCATAAGATAGTAAGAAGAAAAGACTGAAGAAGATGCTGGTTTCCATAAAGCCACATTACCCATTAGAGCTGGAGCACATGGTAAATTAGCAGAAATTGAACTGAAATTAAATGGAGCAACTGCAAAAATAAAGCCTTCAAGAGATCTATATTCCAAACTATTTTTCATACCATCAGGTGAAATTAGTGGTTGGTTATTATGCATTTCTTTAGCAAACTCATTATTGAAATTGAAAAAGTCAATAAGTTCACATGCAGCATCAATTTCAGCCTGGAATACATTTTTACTTTGACCAAGCATAGTAGCTGCATTTATTCTGTCTCTCCATGAAGTTTTAAGTAAATGTGCAGCTTTTTCAAAAATACTTGCACGCTCATCAATAGGAAGTTTTGACCAGGAATCCCAAGCTTCTAATGATGATTCTATAGCATTGTTAATATCATCTAATCCAGCTTTATGATATTTCGCAAGAATATGTTGATGATTATGTGGCATAACACAATGTCCAATATCATTAGTGTAAACATCTTGACCATTAATGATAATTGGAATTTCTATTAAATTTGAAGACATTTCTTCTAGACACTTTTTTAAGCTTAATTTCTCTTTAGAATTCGGCAAGTAACTTTTAATAGGTTCATTTTTTGTATTGTATGTTGTTTTACTCATTAATATTCCTGTATTTATTTGAATAAATGTATAAAAATTTATGGTGTTTTAAATTCATACAACAACTATATTATTTATTAATTAAATATACTGTTCCAAGAATATAAAATTCTTTTAAATATTTTATAGGATTATGTTTTAACTCGTTTGTTTTGAAATTATATCTAATCTCATGAGAGGGTCGACAAAAAAAGAATTTTGAGTTAGATATATTTAAATCTAATTGTTGCAGTATGTTTTCAAAGTTTGAAATAGTCATTTTGCATTCATGCATTTCGATGATATCATTAATCGACTTTGCTTTTTCATTTAGTATCCTTAATACTGATATCAATATTTTTGGTGAGATTATAGATAGAAAAGGAATATATCTCATAAATGATTTCAACAGAACTTGTTGATGGAGTCCAAAAGGTGAATAAAATGGTGGAAAAGTAATTAAAAGCTTTGCATTATCTTTAGTAAATTCTAAGGCTTTTTGAATGAAATCCATTTTTAAATCTAATGGAATATGTTCAATAACATCTCGCATGATAATTAAATCAAAGTCTGTATCAATTTCTTTAGGTTCCTTGAAAATGTCGTATGATTTATATTCTACATTATCAATTTTTTTCCATTGAAACTTTTTAATATCTACACCTACAATTTTTGAAGAATTACCAAATGCTGCTGTAAAACCACCATTGCCGCATCCTATATCTAAAATTTTTTTATTTTTTAAGTTAAAATTCCATTTTTTTAATAGTGGAATATAATATTCTTTTGCCAGAGTGTATTGATAATCCCAATAATAATTTTTCCATGAATCATAACTAGATTTGTTTATATAAGATAGACTCATAGATTAATTAGGATATTGTTGAAAAACTAAAATAGTTCCATGAGAAAGCCCTATTTCAAATTCATTTCCTATAGAATTATTTAGAGTTCCTTCATACAAGTTATTTAATGATTTGTTTTTATATGGATAATTTAAATTTTTAGAGTTTATAGTTATAGTCTTGTCAATAGAAAAAATAGAAACTGCTTGATTCTTAAAGCTTTTAAATACGGTGCTTTTAGAGATCAAATTAAAAACACCATTATCTGTATACATTTTAATATTTAGAAACAGTGAAAAATCAAATAATAAAAATATATTACCAAGCATATGATCTTCTCTTTCCCCAGTCGCACCTAAAATGACAATATTTGTAAAATTGTTTTCTTTACACCAATTTAATGCTTTGTATAGATCACTAAAGTTTTGATTAGATTCCTCTATTGTTTTTAATTTGAATTTTAGTTTAGCTTCTTTAGATATTGAATCTAAATCACCAATAATTTTATAAGGTTCTAAATTTTTTCTTTTTAGTTTGTCTACAGCGCCATCACAACAAATAATTTTGTTGTTTTTTGTTAAATAGCTAAATGCATTGTTGTGCTTAGGGAATGATCCATTTGCAAGAATAATTGTAGAGTCTGATTTTTCTTTCATATTTGAAACATTAATTTACTTTTAAAAAAATAAAATATTTATTCTTTATTTTTATCACAAAAAATAATTTTAAATTTAAAAATGAATATTATTAAAAAATTATTTATTTATTCTTTAGCTTTAAATGTTTTATTTGCCAATGAAGCAGAAGAAGTTTTATTTAAAGCTTTAAATAGATTCAATGGAATTGATAGATATTGTTTTATTGAAATAGCTGAACAAAAGAAAAATCAAAATAAAAAATATAAAAAATTTCATTCTTGGACATATTGGGATGAAAATAATATAAAAAAAGAACGTGTTTTGATGGTTGAACCAGATAGATTGAAAAATGTTAACTTTTGGTCACATACAGATGGTAATAATATAGAAAAGTGGATGACTATGCCCAAAATAGGCAAATTAAAAAAAGTTAAAGGGAGATTCTCAAAAAAAGATGAATTTGATTTTTCTGAATTAGAATTAAAAAAAGAAAATATTGTAGGGCATGTTAACTCAATAATTGGCGTAGATAAAATAAATGATCGAGAAGTATATATCATTGAAAACATTAAGCAGAATAAAAAAGGCGAAGTAAAATTAAAAAAACATATATGGATAGATAAAAAAGATTTCTTTATCCATAAAGCTATTTATATCAATAGAAAAGATAAATTGATTAAAGAAATTAATTTGTCTGATTTGTTATTTATAAATGGAAAACCAATTTTATCTAAAATTAATGTTCAAGATTTTAAAAAAAATAAAAATATTTCTATAGTGTTTAAAGATATAAGTTTTAATAAAATTACTGATTTTGATATGTTTGTCCCAAAATCAATAAAATAATGTTTTTAAAACGTAATAATGATGAGTTAAAAGCTGATAGGCCTACATTAGAGGAAAATAAATCTATACCAAAGATTCCAGTTTCATTTTTATTAGAAAATATACGCTCTGTTCATAATGTTGGATCAGTTTTTAGGACAGGTGATGGAATAGGTTGTGAAAAAATTTATTTATCAGGGTATACAGCATTTCCACCAAGAAAAGATTTAACTAAAGTTGCTTTAGGGTCTGAAGAGGCTGTTGATTGGCAGCAATTTGATGATCCTATAGAAGCTGCAAATTACATTAAAAATAAAAATATTAAGCTATTAGCTCTTGAACAAACACATACCTCTAAATCTATATATGAATATAAATGGGAATTCCCAATTTGTGTTATCCTTGGTAATGAAGTAAAAGGAGTTTCAGAAAATTTAATTAAGTTAGCAGATGATAGCATCGAAATTCCAATGAGAGGAGTTAAACAAAGTTTAAATGTTTCTGTTGCTGCAGGAGTTGTTGGGTATGAAATTTACAATTCATTTCCTAATAAATGATTTTTTATTTAAATATTAATGATTTTAAAAATGGATAGAAAAAAAATAGCTGAAATTATAGTTGATCAGTTAAAAACTAATAAAAAAAATATTGAATTGTTAGTTAATAATTCTATAAATGAAGTCGGGTATTTTTATTTAGATGATTTGTTACCTGAAGATTTTGCAATAAAACTGTTTAACGTATTTCCTGAAACTAAAGATATGTTCTTAAGAAAAAATATTAGAGAGTATAAGTATGTTGGAATTCAAATGAATAAATATAATTCGTTAATTGAAGAAACAATTTATGCATTTCAGGATTTAAGGGTTGTAGAGTATATAGCAAAAATATTTAATTTGAAAAATATATATCCAGATCCAAAACTATATGCTGGAGGTATTTCTGTTATGAAAGAAAATAATTTTCTTAATCCTCATATAGATAATTCTCATAATGAAGGTAGAAAAAAATGGAGAGTATTAAATCTACTTTATTATGTAACCCCCGACTGGAAAGAAGAGTATGGTGGGAACTTGGAAATCTGGAATAAAGGAATGAATAGTAAGCAAATTACAATTGAAAGCAAATTTAATAGATTGGTAGTTATGTTGACTCACAATCATTCATGGCATTCTGTTAGTCCAGTAAATCATATAGTGAATAGGTGCTGTATCAGTAATTATTATTTTTCTGATTTTTCTACAAATTCTAATGCGAATTTTCATGTCACTTCGTTTAGAGCAAGGCCAGGAAATAAATTGAAAGATTTAGTTTTAAGATTTGATACTTATTTACGTATGATTATCAGAAATTTTTTTAAACATGGAATTAAAAAAGAATTTCATATTTATAAAGATAATAAAAAGTTTTAAATTTTAATTTTACGTTTTTCTAAGTCTGAATTTTGTTTAAATAAAATTAATGTATTACCAATAATACTAATAATAAAAGCATTGCAAACCTGTTCAATTTTTTTAGAAATCATTTTTTTTTCATCTTTAAGAGAGTTGAATTTTATTTTAATAAGTTCTCTTTGTTCTAGGGCCTTTTTTATTGAATCAATTGTTCCTTCAGATAGACCATCTTTTCCTATAATAATTATAGGTTTAAATGAGTGAGCTAGCCCTTTTAAAACTTGTTTTGTTTTTGAGTTTATTGTCATTATTTTAATTTAGTTTAAAATTATATGGCATAAAATACAAAATTTCGTCTGAATCCAATACTTCTAATAATTTTACCAATTCTTGATAATCTTCAAAAGGTATTGGTAAATCAGCATTTTGTTCAGCTTCAATCATTAATTTAACAAAATTAAATGGTTCTTGTCTTGGGAATTCAATAATATCTACTTCTTGAAGTGGATCTATCCCTGCGGCATTTTTAGCTATCTCTATAGAATCAAATAAACCACCAACCTCATCAACAAGTAAATGTTCTTTTGCATCAATACCCGTCCATACTCTACCACCACCGACAGAATCAACTTTTAAAGAGTCTAGAGCATTATTTCTACCATCAACAACTTTAGTTAAAAATTTTCCATAAAATTTAACTATTGCATTTTTATAACGTTCTTTCTCTTTATCTGTCCATAACTTATTATTAGACCAAAAAGCTGCATTATCTCCAAAAACCATTCTATCATAAGAAATACCAATTTTATTCATGAGACCAGTTAAATTTACTCGCCCTCCTAAAACGCCGATAGAACCTGTTATTGTACTTGGATGAGCTACAATTGTATCTGCTTGACAAGCTATGTAATATCCACCAGATGCTGCAACATCTGACATAGAAGCAATGAATGGTTTTATATTTAATGTATCTTCATCAGTTGTTTTTATGATTTCTCTCCAAATTAGATCAGATGCAGAACCTGAACCACCAGGACTATCAATTCTTAAAACTATGGCATCAATACTTTTATCTTCTCTTGCTGATTTTATTGCTTTCCTAATAGTTTCATCACCCATTGTAGAAGAGCCCGTTTTACCTCCAACACTTTGACCTGGCATAATAGAACCTACTGCATATACAATAGCGATTTTTGGATTATTTTTTTCTGTCCATGTATAATCATAATATTTTTGTTTATGAAACTTATCCCATTTTTTTACAGAAATACTTTTATTATTAATATAGGTTTCAAATTCATCTGGATATTTGTATCCAGTTATCAGTCCAACATCAGAAAGATTTTTATCTTCTAAACCATAAGGACCATCATTTATTATTTGCTTAGTTTTATTTAAATCCCAACCCCTTGCATTTGAAATACCATATGCAAATTGTTCATAAATTGAATTGAAGAGGCCGCCAACATTTTCTTTTACCTCTGATGACAAATCTTTCCTTGTAAAAGCATCTATTGCAGACTTATAAGGTGAAATTGCAACAAATTCTGGTACTATTCCTAACGTGTCAAACAAACCTCTGAAAAATGTATTTTCAAAGTTTAGTCCTCTAAGATCAATCCCAGCATCTTCATGAATGTAAATTTCATCTGCCAATGATACTAAATAGTAGTCGGCATTGGTAAAACCATATGTTGAATATATAATGATTTCTTTACCAGATTTTTTAAATCGATCAAGAGCATTATAAATTTCTTGTCTTTTTGCAAAACCTGCAGAAATATATGACCAATCAATGATTAAACCACCAATATTTTCATTTTTAATTAAATTATCTAATTTTTCAATCCAAGTTCTTAATTGAATTACGGGTCCTTGGAATCCGCTATTTAGAAACGGTAGTGAAAAATTAAAATTAAATCCCTGCTTTTTTACAGGCTCTTCAATGAACATCCCTTCCATTTTTAATCTTACCCATGTTTGTTTTTGTTGTTTTGTTTTTTTAGGTAGAATGTTTTTTATCGAAGGGATAATTGATTTGCTTGAGTAAAATCCAAGGCCGTTATCTTTATTCTTATGGCTTGACTGACTAAAAAAACCATTTTTACCAAAATTAAGATTTAAATTAACAGTATAGTTTTCAAAATTGTAAATATTAGAATTTAATTCCTTGTATCCAATGGATTTTGCAGATATGGTTAAACCTTTTATTAGATTTAAATCAATAAATGGTATTAGATATGAGTTATTTAAATCTTTTTTTTCTAGATTTTCTAAATCATCTTTATATTCATAGTATTTAATATTATTTTTATCGTATTGATAATCAATTCCTATTGTTAGAATATGACTTGAGTTTAGTGGTCGAATACCAAAACCGGATCTAAATGAAAAATAATCATCATTGTCTTCTGAAGATTTTATTGTTAGTCCTGTAGTTATAAAGTTATAAGGTCTATATAGTAACCCAAAGGTAATAATTTCCTTTTTAGACCAAGAGAAACCTGCATACAAATTATTAGAAATTTTATTCCCAAATCCGATTGAAAAGTCTGTTGGATTAAATAGTTCATCACCATCAATATAATGAGTACTAAATCCAAAACTTTTATATCTATCACTAGTTTTAATTGAAAGAACTTTGTTTTTATCATCATCCATTGGAAAATAAACAGAAGATATTTGACGTTCAATTCCAAAGCCAGCAGGATTTAAAAAAATAGGATCTGCATTATCAGAGGTCGAAACAGAATTCCCTTGCCACATATTTTGAGAAAATAGGGTAGTTGATATAAAAAATAAAATTAAATATTTATTATGCATTTTAGATCCTTTGTTTTTTTTCTGTTTTTGTATGGTTTAAATTTATAACTAGATTGAAAGTATAAAATATAAAAAATAACAAACATTTTTTATAATATAGTTGTAGTTTAAATTTAAAGAATGAAATTTTATGGAAAAAATTAAGTATGCAGTAATAGGATCAGGTAGACAGGGCATAGCCTGTGGATATGATTTGGCAAAAAATGGTAATGCTAGTAATGTTTTAATCCTTGATTTAGATATTGAGCTAGCATTTAAGGGTGCTCAAAGAATTAATAATTTACTTAATACAAATATAGTTTCTTATGGTACTATTGATGTTAATGATCATAAGTCTTTAGTTGAAATTTTAAAAGATATTGATGTATTTATTAGCGCTGTCCCATATCATTTAAATCCGAAAATAACAAAAGCTGCTATTGAAGCTGGTACAAGTATGGTAGATTTAGGTGGACATACAGATAATGTTATTAAACAGCTTGAGTTTAATGGTATGGCAAAAAATAAAAAAATCACAATTGTACCTGACTGTGGAATGGGCCCAGGTATGAATATATCAATGGCTTTATTGGCTATGGAGCAATTAGAAAAGCCTGAGGAGGTTAGGATATGGGATGGAGGATTACCACAAAAACCAGAGAAACCATGGAATTATAATTTATTTTTTCACATTAATGGGTTAACCAATGAATATTATGGTGATGCATATTTTATAAGAAATAATAAGATATCGCCAGTTAAATGTTTTGAAGATATAGAGATTGTAAATTTTATTGATTTAGACATTGAATTAGAAGCATCAGTTACATCTGGTGGGCTATCAACAATGCCTTGGACATTTGAAAATAAACTTAGAGTTTTAGAAAATAAAACTTTAAGATATCCTGGACATTGGGAATGGATGATAGCTTATAGGGAATTGGGATTATTTGAAGAAAAACCTGTTAAATATTTAAATGGGGAAATTAGTCCAAGAGATTTTTATCATCATTTATTAGAGCCTAAGCTTAATAAAGGCTTAGTTGAAGATATTTGTTTGATGAGAGTAGAATCTAAAGGCTTAGTTCAAGGAATTAAATATAAAACTATTGTAGAATGTGTAGAATATTTTGATGATAAAACAGGCTTTACAGCAATGGAGAAATGGACTGGATGGCATGCTTCTATTGTTGCAATAGAGATAGGCCAAAAAAGGATCCCAGCAGGTGCCATATCAATAGAAAATGCATTATCCGGTAAAGTTTTTTATGATAAAGCTAGGCTTAGAGATTTTGAAATAAAAATCAATATTGAGAAAGAAATATAATGGATATAACAAAAATTATTCAATGGGATATGGGTCATAGAATCGAAAATCATCGTTCAATATGCAAAGGCTTACATGGTCATCGATACAAAGCAGAGATATGTATTTCAGGTGATTTAATTGTAAATCCAGGAGCTTCTGATGAAGGAATGGTTATGGACTTTGCTGATTTAAAAGAAATAGCATTATCAGAGATTCTGGATAAAATGGATCATGGTTTTATGGTCCATGATAAGGACATTGAAATGATGAATTTTTTTAAAGAGCATAAAGGTCATAAACCTGTTATCGTCCCTTTTGTTCCAACTGCAGAAAATGTATCTAAATATATTTATGAAATTTTATCGTCAAAAATTCTTGATTTAAATAATCAGGGTTTAAAACTTAATTATGTAAAGTTATGGGAGACTCCTACAAGTTATGCAAAATATAGTGGGGAATAATGATTAATTATTGGATTGTTTTAGGAAGTATTTTTGGTTTTTTGACTATAGCATTAGGTGCATTTGGTGCTCATGGGCTAAAAAATATTTTGATTAATAATGAAACTACTGATATTTATAATAAAGCAGTATTATATCAAATGTTTCATACTTTAATATTATTATTTTTAGGTTTGTATCAGGAACTAGGTAAAAATATTCATATGCTTACTGGATTATCATTTGTATTAGGTATTTTAATTTTTTCAGGTAGCTTATATATTTTATCAATTACAAATATAAAATGGCTTGGAGCTATTACGCCAATTGGAGGACTTTTCTTTTTGACCGGCTGGATATCATTATTTATCTATTCAATAAAATTATAGATAAATGGTTTTTAAATATTATAGATTAATTTTTATTTTTTTAAGTTTTTGTCTTTCTAATGATAATTGGCAATCAAGTAAGATTTATAAATCCAAAAATAAAATATATTCATATCAAACTGTTTTAACTGGAATAGATGTTTTAGAGTTAAATAATTTTGATTTGTTAGTTGATAAAACAATAGGTATCGTAGCAAACCATACATCAATTAATAGATTTGATAGGAATTTAGCAGATTTGTTGAGGATCTATTCAAATATAAACAATCCCATTATTTTTACTCCTGAACATGGATTCAAAGGAAACTTAAGTGCAGGGTATTTAATTAACAAAGAAGATAGATATTTTAATGCAAGAGTAGTAAGCTTATATGGAAAGAATAAAAAGCCAAATAATAATGATTTAAAAGATATTGATTTATTAGTTTTTGACCTTCAAGATGTAGGTGCAAGATATTATACCTATGTAAGTACATTAACTTTTGTAATGCAAGCTGCAGCAGATAATGGAATTCCAATTATTGTTCTTGATAGACCAAACCCTTTAAGAGGTGATATTATTCAAGGACCTCTATTGCATGATGACTTTAAATCTTTTGTCGGTATGCATCCAATCCCTATAAGGCATGGAATGACTATAGGTGAATTAGCAATTATGATTAATGAGAATGGATGGTTGGGTGAAGGAAGGAAAGTAGATCTAACCATAGTCCCTGTTGTTGGCTGGGAGAGGGCAATGTGGTATGATGAAACAGGAAAATATTGGAGACCACCATCTCCTAATTTGGGAGCATTAAATACTGCAATTGCATATCTAGGTACTTGCTTAGTAGAAGGAACTAATGTTTCAGAAGGTCGAGGAACTTCAGATCCATTTCTTAAAATAGGTGCTCCTTGGATTGACCCTATTGATTTTAATGAAAAATTAAATTATTTAGATTTACCAGGAGTAGTGTTTTTCCCTGATATATTTACACCTATTTCAATACCAGGAAAATCAAAGTATCCCAAATATGAAAATCAAAGATGCTATGGAACATATATAAATATTGTTAATAGAGAAGAATACAATCCCATTTTAACTGGAGTAGGTATTTTGTTAACTCTTAAAGAATTATATCCGAATGATTTTAAATGGGATGATAATTTATTTATTGATAAGCTATTTGGATCGGAATATTTAAGAAGTTTTATTGGTCAAGAGAGAAATATATTAAGTTTTGACCCTATATGGGAGAAAGATCAATTTAATTTTTATGATTTTAGAAAGTCATATTTAATATATTATAAATAATATGCAAAATTTTATTTATCAGTCTAATTTTACTATTTATGACTATCTAATTATAGTTATTTATTTGATTTTTACTTTAATTGTTGGATTGTACGCAAAAAATAAAATTAAAATTATTGATGATTTTATTGTTGCAGGTAGAAAAATTGGAACTGGCTTAGGAATTGCTTCAATGGCTGGAACTGAAATGGGTTTAATTACTATTATGTATAGTGCACAAAAAGGATTTGTCGGTGGTTTTGCTGCATTTCATATCGCCTTAATTGCTTTTTTTGTTACATTAATAGTTGGATTTTCTGGTTTCATTATATATCCACTTAGAAAAACAAATGTTATGACAATACCTGAGTATTATGAGATTAGATTTGGTAAGAATGTGCGAATTTTAGGAGCAATTATCTTGGCTGTGGGCGGAATTCTAAATATGGGATTATTTCTAAAGGTAGGTTCCATGTTTATAGTAGGAATTATGGGTTTATCCCCATCAGGATTAATGCTACCTATCATCATGACAAGCTTACTTGTATTGGCTTTAATTTATACTACGCTTGGTGGCATGTTTTCTGTTATTATAACAGATTATATTCAGTTTGTTATTTTATCTGTGGTTTTGTTATTTACAACTTATTTTTCTATATATCATTTAGGTTGGAATAATATTTGGGATACAGTTTATATTCAAATGGGTGAAAGTGGTTTTAACCCATTTATTGAAGGTGAATTTGGAATTGAATATATTATATGGATGATTATTACTGCTGGTTTAGTTAGTTGTGCTATATGGCCAACTGCAATTGCAAGAGCTTTATCTATGAAGAATGCTGCTGATGTAAAAACACAGTACAAATGGTCGTCAATATCTTTTTTAATTAGATTTTTAATTCCTTATTTTTGGGGGATTTGTGCATTTGTGTTTTTTATAAATTCTGATCAAAATGGCAAGTTATTTTTTGGTAAGGAATCGATAAATAATCTATATGCATTACCTATGTTCTTATCTCAAATTATTCCAGCAGGGTTTATAGGTGTCCTTACAGCAGGAATGATTTCTGCATTTATGAGTACTCATGATAGTTATTTATTATGTTGGAGCTCAGTTATTACTCAAGATATAATAGCTCCTATTAAAAACAATAAGTTCAATGATAAAGATAGAATTAAATGGACAAGAATAATTATTGTTTGTATAGGTATTTATATTCTTTATTGGGGTCTATTTTATAAAGGGTCTGAAGATGTATGGGATTATATGGCGATAACTGGAT
>CAYTPF010000016.1:0-15386 GCA_964439775.1 uncultured bacterium
CAAAGTGAAGGTGCTAAAATTCTATCTCAACAATTCGTTGATTTTAGAAAACAAGATTTAATTGAAAATCTTGTTTTAGTTCAAGAAATAATAAACTCTATTACAAGAAATGAACCTAAGTTTATTATTGAACTTAAAATTATTGATGAATGGATTAATTTGTTACGCATTAAGGGTAATAAATTAAAAAAATCTAATTTTGAAGAATTATATCATTTATTATCAATATCTGAGCATATTTATAATCGTTGCAAAAAAGAAAATTATCCAAAATGGAACCAAAAATTTTCAAGTTTATTTCTTTTTGAAGATGGTAAAAAAGAGATTAAAAAAATTTTCAATGATAAATTTGAAATTAAAAACTCAGCTAGTTTAGAATTAAAAAAAATACGTAAAAACATTAATCAGATTAATAATCATACCAAAAAAAAACTTGATACAATTTTTCAACAAGCTCAAAAAAACAATTGGCTTAATAATAATCAGTTAATATGGAAAGATGATAGATTGATGCTAGCTGTAGATGCAACACATAAAAGAAAAATCAAAGGGATCATCCATAGCTATTCATCAACTAGGCAAACAGCATATATTGAACCATTAAGTATTCTTGAAGACAATAATAAGCTAACATTATTATACCAACAAGAAAGCGCAGAAATTTATAAAATCTTAATCAAATTAAGTGATTTTTTCCATCCATATGTAAATCAGATACATAGTAATTATGAATTACTTATTAATTTCGACTTTTTTATTTCAAAAGCATTATTTGCAAAAGAGTTTAATTGTTGCAGACCTGAATTCAATAATAGTGTTGAAATAAAAAATGGTAAAAATCCAAACTTGTTAATTCAAAAAGAAAAGGTTATTGAATTGAATTGTTCTATGGATGATCATAGAATGCTACTTATATCAGGACCTAATGCCGGTGGTAAAACTGTTACTATTAAAACAATTGGTTTATTTGCTATAATGGCACAACAAGGTCTATTTATTCCTGCAGAAAAATGTTCAATGCCAATTTTCAAAACAATTTATATAGATATTGGTGATAGGCAGTCTATTGAAAATAATTTATCAACATTTTCTGCTCATATTCAAAATTTAAAAAATATTATTAATCAAGCAAATTCAGATTCATTAATACTTTTAGATGAGCTAGGAAGTGGAACTGAACCAGAAGCTGGAACTGCATTATCTCAATCAATTTTAGAGGCCTTTATTAGTAAACAATCATATGTGTTTGTTACTACCCATATGAGTTCATTAAAATTATGGGCTAATGAAAAAGAAGAAATTATTAATGGCGGAATGATTTTTGACAATAAAAAATTAGAACCCACTTTTATATTACAACTAGGTTTGCCTGGAAGTAGTTTTACACTTGAAATTGCTGATAGATTGGGATTAGATAAGAATATTATTAATCGAGCTCAATCATTAATGAATAAGGATATATTTAATTCAGATAAATTAATTGAAAAATTAGAGGCAAAAAATCAATCCTTAAAAAAATTAGAACTAACTTTAGATAAACAAAAAATATCTAATTCTAAAAAAGAAAAAAAACTTATAATAAAAGAAGATGAAGTTAATCAAATTTTAAAAAATGCCGAAAATATAACATCTGAAAAGATAAAAGAAGATCTAATAACTAATCGTAAAAAAATCGAGAAACTTGTTAATGATATCAAGATTGAACATGCTTCAACCCAAAGTATAAAAAAAGCTAAAACTTTCATTTCACAAAAACTTGATCAAATTTCTAAAAAATCACCTATAGTTTATAAAAAAATTAATAAAAGTGATATAAAATTAAATGAAATTGTTTCTATACCCGATTTTAATACATCAGGTACGATTGTAGAAATAGATAGTAATAAAACTAATGTAGTTGTAGATGTGAAAGGTAAAAGATTAAAGCTCAATATAAACAAAATTTTTATTAACAAAGAAAAAAAGCAACCTAAAAAAATCACTAAAAATACATCTAAATTTAATGTGTCTAAGCCAAATAGTTTTAAAATTGATCTTAGAGGGAATCGAGTAGATGAAGCAATTGAAAAGGTTAAACTTTTTTTAGATCAAACATATGTTTCTGGGATGTCGTTTATTCATATTATTCATGGCAAAGGAACTGGAGCATTACAAACTTCAATACATGAAGAATTAAAAAATGTTAAATTTATAAAGTCATTTAACTATGCTAAACCAGAAAATGGTGGTACAGGAGTTACAATTGTTGAATTTAAAAATTAAATTAATTATTATTTATGGCAAGAATAGCTGAACAAACAATAGAACATATTAGAAGTAATATTGATATTATTGATATAATTAGTCAATATGTACAATTAAAACAAAGAGGTCATAACTATTTTGGCATTTGTCCTTTTCATATGGAAAAAACGCCTTCATTTGCTGTTAATCCAAACAAACAAATTTATAAATGTTTTGGGTGTGGTGCTGGTGGAGGTAGTATAAACTTTGTTATGGCTATTGAAAAATTAGAGTTTATAGAAGCTATAAAATTTCTTGCAGAAAAATATAATATTGAAATTGATTTAAATACAAATAAATCAAATAAATTGTTTTCTCAATTATTTGAAATTCATTTAATTGCAGCAAATTTTTATAATGATAACTTGCAATCAACCAAAGGACAAAATATCATTAAATATCTAAATTCACGAGGAATAAATAATGATACAATTAAAGATTTTAAATTAGGATTCAGTCCTGATAATTGGTCATCATTGTTAGATAAAATTAGAAAACTAAAGTTTTCATCAGAATCTATGGTTCAATCAGGTTTGTTTATAAATGGTAAAAAAGGTTATTATGATCGTTTCAGGAATCGTATTATGTTTCCTATCGCTGATAGAAATAATAAAATTATTGCTTTTGGTGGAAGAGTCTTTGATAGTGATGACCCTGCAAAATATGTCAATTCATCAGAAACATTAATTTACAATAAAAGTAATATTCTTTATGGTTTATCTAAAACTAAAGATTTTTTATCTAAAGAAAATACTGCGATAGTAGTTGAAGGTTATCTTGATTTAATCCAATTATATCAAAATGGTATAAAAAATGTAGTCGCTGCTTCAGGAACCTCATTTACAGATAATCATGCAACAGAATTAAATAAATATGTTAAAAATGTTAAAATTGCTTATGATGGAGATAATGCCGGTCAAAATGCAGCTATTCGTGCAGGATATGTTTTATTAAAAAATGGGTTTAATCCTGAAATAGTACTTATCCCTGAAGGTGAAGATCCAGATGATTGGATACAGAAAGAGGGTCCTGGGCCTTTAAAAGATGCAATTAGTAATAGTGTTAATCTTTTTGAATTTCAATATAATCATTCAAAACGAATTGATGATTCATCAAATGCTTTAGTAAATCTTGTAAATACTATGCTTAATGAAATTTCATTAATAAATGATCCAATTCATAGGGACTTATCTGTTAAATCAGTTGCCAAAGTTTCAAAATTGAATGAAAGTACATTGTTTGAATCAATGAACAAAATGAATACCAAAAAGAAATTTGCACCAAAATTTGAGACAAAACCTATTCCAACTAATACCCAACAATATAATTTATTAGAAGATGAATTAATTCAATTATGTTTTTCTGAAGATAATAAAACACGATTATTTATATTTAAAAATATTGATCAGAATTGGATAATTTCAGATGCTATAAAAGTAATTTTTAATGAAATTTTTATTCATTTGCATTCAGATCATTTACCTGATATTAATATTGTTATGGATGGTATAAAAAAAACATCACATAGAGAAAAATTTTCTTTATTGGTTTTTGATTTAGAGAAAAAAAATCTTTCTATTAAAGCAGCAATAGAGTGCTTAAAAAGAATGGAAGAGATTTTTTTAAAAACTAAACAAAAAATATTGCGTGAAAAATTAAATCAATCAACTAGTGAACAAATGAATTCAATAATTATTGAAATTAGTAATATTCAAAAATCAATTTCTAATATTAAATTAAAATATACTAAATATGAACAAAACTAGTTATTTATATATTTTATGTTTTATGATCTTCTCTTGCCAAGATACTAATTCATTTATTAGTAACAAGGTTGGAAATTGGGATTTAGATTATAAAATAAATCTTTCTAGAACTGATTCAGGTATCTACAAAACTAGCTCATCAATCAACTGGGTACCTTATCAAGGTTACTCTAATTTTAATTATTACATGATTTCATATAACAATAATGAGATTCAACTATCTGACTCTTCTATAAGTAATTTTGAAATAGAATTATTGCAAGGCAAATTTTCTGAAGTACATTTTTCTATATATGATGATTCAGATAACATTATTGCATTAGATTCAATTCAAGTATACACTAGAGATGTTGAACCAATATCTAATCTAAATTATTCTGTAGATGGAACATTTACATATGATTTAAGTTGGGAACCTTCAACTGAACCCAATTTTGATAAATATGTTATCTACAGATCTATCGATCCTAGTATGCCTTTAGATTATGTTAATCCTGATTCTTGTAATACCTTAAATAACTTAAGTTTATTTAATAATAACTGTGTAAGTATTGACACTTTATATAATCAATCTACATCATCATATACTGATGAACCTGAAGATATGATTTATTTTAGTTATATTATAACCACATTTGACACTGATGGTTTATATCGTAACAGTACAATTAAAACAACATTTAGTGAATCAGCAGAATCAATTACTAATATCAATGCTAGTAATAATTTTTCAGATAAAATAGTCATTGAATGGGATGAGATTATAAATCCAAATTTATTATATACTATTGATATTTGGAGAGGTACTTCAGCAAATGTAAATGATAATGATAATCATACAAAACTAGTAACTATCTTTGACCCTAGCGTAACATACTTTGAAGATAGAAATAATATTGGATCATCTACATCTTGGTATTATATGCTTAAGATAACTAATATCTATGGCAGGTATTCAAAGAGCATTAATGATATACATGGGATAACTCAACCATGAGAATAATTCTTTTTTTTATATGTTTTTTAAGTCTTCAATGCAGTGACTATATCGATTCAGCTAAAATAGAGTATGATTCAATTTTTTTGGATGGTGGTTCATGGATACAAATAGACAATAGAGGTCAACTCTTTATTGATGAAAATTCTCTTGATATCTTAGAAGAAGGTGCGTTTACTATAGAATTTTGGCTATCAAATAAAATCATCAATTCTACTGATTCTCCAGCTTTGTTTATGATAGGCAATGACTCGAATGAAATTGAGCTTGGTGTTTTTCAAAATATAAACAAACCAAATGCTTTAAGAATATATTATAATAATTCTAATTTCTATGAAATAGAGGTAGATGGATTAAATTGGGCAGATGAAGAAAGATTTTATTATATTGCTTTCGCTTTTGACAACCTTGAACTAGAAGTCTATATAGATGGATTATATATTGATAAAGTTCCTATTAATAATAACTTAGAATTATCAGGAAATGACATTTTTGTTGGCTCCAAAGGATTTAAAAATTATTCATCTGAACCAACAAATTTTTGGTCAGGTAATTTTGATGAAATTAGAATTTGGAAAAAGCCACTCTCTAATATTTTTTATTTTTCTTCTTTATATACAGATATTGATACTAGCTTGGTATCTACAGATGTTTGGGGAGAAAAAATATTAATTGATCCAAATAATGATAATATAACAGAATGCTTAATTATAGATAATTGGGATAATACAAACACTCATTATCAGGAAATTGATGATTTAACAAATACAGAATTTATAACTGAAAAGGGTTATAACAACTGTGTATGCAATTATCAATCAGATGAAAAATTTGATTGTTGGAGTATCACATCTTTAATAACATATCATTATAACTACCCTGATCAAGTTATATCTCAATATGGTGACCCACTTATTGATGAAATGATTAGTTTACTAAAATTTGAAAATTATGGATACACTATTTCAGATCAAAGTGGAAATGATGATGATGCTTACATCTACTCACTGCCCAACCATGAAGCTGAGTTTGTTGAAACTGGTTATTAAATTTTTTTATAAATCAGTATTGTTATACTCTTCTTATTCTCGCTAAATTTGTGGGCTTTGAAATTATATATTTCTAGGGCCCTTAGCTCAGCTGGTTAGAGCAGTGGACTCATAATCCATTGGTCCGGGGTTCGAGTCCCTGAGGGCCCACAAAAAACCCCTTCTTTGAAGGGGTTTTTATTAAAAACAAATAATAATGATAAAAATTCTCTTAAAATACTGCATATTATTTAACATAACTTTTAATCAAAATGTAGATAGCTTGCTATCGAATTTATTTTTTAACACTAATTTAAATATTTCAGACAATAATCAATTTAATTTCACAACCAATTTTAATTCATCAAATTCTAATTGGTCATTAGACTTTAATGAAAATTTAGTTTTTCATTCAAGATTAGAATATATAAATGAGTTAGATAGTTCAAAAAACTATGATCTTAGAATTGGGAAAGGTGGACAAATTTATTCATTCAAAGGATCTTTTGGGGAATCAATTCCTCCTCAATGGAGACATCCTAACTGGGTTGAAGATACATACGGTGGAGGAACTTCTTATGCTCCATGGGTAGATGAAGTATGGCAAATTGTAACTGTTGATGGACAATTAAACAATCCACCTGACTCATCATATTTCATACATCAATCTGGAGTTTATTTAAAAACACCTGATCAAATTCAACCATTTTATTCTCCTATTGTTGCTGAACACTATAATGATTATGATCAATCATATTCTATAGTTAATTGGGGACAACAAGCTCATACAGAAGATAATGAAAATACAAATTACAAATCTAATATACTATACTATACTAGATATAAAAATTTGGGTAAGGGGATTATTCAAATTGATAATATGATTTATAATTTTGGACAAGATAATATTTCTTTTTTGAATGTACCTTGGGGTGGTGTAAGGGCTTCAAATTTAAATCACTTTTTCATTTCCAATCCTGATAATTCATTTGAAGAAGCTGAAGCTATTTATGGTAATGGCCCTATAGTCCAAACAGATGAAACTGGTGGATGGGTAGCATGGTCAAATGATTCTTTAGGACAGTCATTAGCATTAGGAATGGCACATCCAATTACTACAAATACCAATAATAGTGTATTTAGATTTGGTGATGCAGGTAATTTAGATGCAAATTGGAATGAGCGAGATTATCATGTGTTTGAAATGATAAGATTCCCTAATGAAAATCAATTAAATTTTGGGACATCAATGAGTTTTAGATATTTTTATGTTTTAGCAGAAAATATAGATTCAATAAGAAATACAATCATTCAATATGATCTTGTTTCACATTCTTTAGATACTGCTTATACAGCCAATATCAATTCAGTTGATTCTTTAAATTATAGTTTCAATAAAATAGGATCATCAATAATAACTGATATAAATACAAATGATGGTTCAGTTTATTTAAAAACAAGTCCCTACGAAAATAGCTATCCATTATTTAAATTAACATCCAATAATTTCTCTGAATATATAAGTTCTGATCCATATTTTTTATCAGATACTCCATATGATGGAATTTTATCAAATATAGAATTACTTGGTTTTTTAAATAATCCAACTAATGTAGAAGTTATAAACGATACCATTTGTTATTATACTAATTATTTACTACCTGATGATCTAAACATAGAAAATATAGTATCTGACACTACATTTATTAGTAGTATACAATCAACTGAAATAGGGTTAGATAGTTTAATTATTACAAATCTTTTAGTTAATGAAATTGTATTAGGAGATATAGTTTCTGATTGTGAAGTTGATATTCTAGATATAGTTGAAACTATTGATATTATTTTTAGTGCTACAGAGCCCTCTACACATCAATTAAATATAACTGACTTAAATTTAGATTCAATTATAGATGTTGTTGATATTGTAATTATGATAGAGATTATATTACATAATTAGAATGAAATTTTTACGTTAGTATAAAAAAGGCCCTAGAATAAAGGGCCTTTTTAAATTATTCTATCAATGCCTAGTTACTTATCCAATAAGTAAAATCACCTGGATTTATACCAACAGTATAATTCGATATTTCATCACCATTAGAATTTAAAACCTTAACCTCACTAATTTCATTAGATGGATAACCATAATTATTTAATGGAATTATACTAAACCAAATATTTTCATTGATAATTTCTACATGATAAACCTCATCTTGGTTATAATTACCTATTCTTGCAGCTTCATCTAAACTTAAATCTTCATTAAGTGGAGATATTCCACCAGAAAATGATCTATAAACACTACCACTATAAATTAAAACAGAACCTCCACATACAACTCCATTACCATAATTATTTATAGTTACCTCTCCATTATCTATTTTTGATGACCCATGAATCGCATTCCAATTTTCATCATAAAATGTTCTTGAAACATATATTTGACTTTCATGCTCTACTAAATTTTGTGGTCCGTTCCCAACTTCAACTGTTTCAAGTACAGAATTAGTTTCTATACTTATCTTGCTTAATGAAGAAGCCCCACTATTTGCGACCCATAAATAATTTTGAGTATACAATAAACCCTCAGGCATTATTCCAACTTCTATATTATCTTCAATTTCTAAAGATTCTAAATTCAAGACTAATACAAAGCCAGGTGTTGTTGAGTAAATACTATATTCTGGATTCCATGTACTTATATAGGCCTTGTCATTTATAATTTCAATTTCTCTTGGGCTATTTTCAATTTGAATATCATTTTGATTACTAAGACCATCACTTGTTATATCAAAGAATGTAATTTTTTGACTATTATTTATCAAAACAATTAATTTGTTATTATGAACTTCTACAGATTGAACAACATCACCTAAAATTTCTGTTTCAATGATATTATCAAATTGGTCTATCATAGAGACTGTCCCATTTGACGATCCAAAACCACCCTCATTTGCTATAAAAACCCATGATGTATTTTCAGCATCATTTGAACTCACTGAATTATCACATGTAATTAATAAAAATGATACTAATACTAATAATATTTTTTTCATAATTTCCTCTATCGGCTTGATTGATTGATATAATATTTTCAACCGCGAAAAATATCATACAGTTAGTATCTGACTTATCTTAAAATAAGAATTACAGTTGCGCGACAGTTTTGGATTTTCACCAAATTCCTAACAATGTTAACCTAATAATTTAAATGATTCAAATAAATCAAAACTATCATTTATTTAAAAAACAACTAATTTATAAAAACATTGTAAATTAACTGCTGCTATAAACTAATTAATTAAATTGAGGGTATCATGAAAAAAATTGCTCATCTTCTAATATTCAGTCTTGTTCTAGGTCAACATTATAATATCGAAATTAATGAAACAGGTGAATTTCAACTAGTTATCTTTGAGGATAGTATTACAACATTAGATTATGGTGATGAAATTGGGATATTTGATACCAATGGTATTATAGAAACCTGTAATCCTGATGATGGATGTATAGAACCAATCTATGGAGAGGTTCTTGTTGGTTCAGGAATATGGACAAACTCTCAATTAGAAATTTCAGCTATTATGTCTGTTGACTTATCTGATTTTAATGGCCCTACACTCAATGGTGCAATTTCTAGTAATTCAATATTGGTAAAAGTTTGGAAAAATAATGAAGAAATAGAATACAATACCACTATAAATTGGGGTACTGGCAATGGTAATTTTGGAGATCTTATTCTAGCTGCATCTAATATAGAATTAATTGAGCCTGAACCCCCTCATTTTGATTTAAATTTATCAGATACTGGCGAATTTCAATTAATTATTTTACAAGAATCAATCTCATCTTTAGAGCCTGGTGATGAAATTGGCATATTTGATGGAATGGGTGTCATAGAATCATGCATTCCGCAGGAGGGTTGTACTGAACCGACATATGGAGAAGTTTTGATTGGTGCTGGAATATGGGATGGAAGCCAATTGGAGATTTCTGCTACTATGTCTGTTGACTTATCTGATTTTAATGGGCCTGTTTTGAACGGTGGAGTTCTTGGAAACCCTATTATTATAAAAATTTGGAAAAATCATGAAGAATTGGAATTTAATTCAGTTCCATATTTTTCATCAGGAACAGGAGTTTTTGGGGATCTATTAATGGCTATTGATGAGTTAATTTTAATCCAATCAGAGAATATTATAATCAATGAATTTTTCTTTAGAGCAGCATCAGGTACATCTGTACCAGATTATATTGAGCTAGCAAACATTGGTAATAATGATGTTGATCTTACAGGTTGGACTTTAATGGGTGAAAACTTGAATGGTATTATTGCATCAGGTGGATACTTGCTTGTAGCTGGAGAAGATCCATTTTTTAATGCTGATGGTGATGAGTTATATACTGGTGAAGACATTGAAAATTCTATTATGACTGATATTAGTCTTGGAACTAGCTCAGATGAAATTATACTTTTAGATAGTAATGGAAATGAAGTTGATAATGTAGTATATGATGATGCCTGGCCTGTTGGCAATGATAATAGAGGACGTGCTTTAGAATTAAATAATCCTTCTTTGGATAATAATGACCCTATCAATTGGATTTCTGCTGATTCAAATTGTTTGAGTGATTTGTTATACGGTGAAGATGGAGATGATGAGGATATAGAAAACTTCGGGTCTCCTGGATTTCAAAATTGTAATTTTTCTGATGAATCTATGGGTTGTATGAATCCAGTAGCATGTAATTATAATTCTGATGCAATTATTGATGATGGCAGCTGTTGGTATGCCAATTTTAACTGTGAATGTTCAGATGGACAGGGTGCAATACCAGATAGTTGTGGCTACTGTGATGTGAACCCTACAAATGATTGTATCGAAGGTTGCACAGATCCTTCAGCCTGTAACTTTAATCCAGATGCAACTGATGAAGACAATAGCTGTGAATACCCTCAAGAAAACTATGATTGCCTTGGAAATTGTATTGTAGAAATTGATTGCCTTGGAAATTGTGGTGGTGATGCTTTAATAGATGAATGCGGAGTTTGTGAAGGTGATAATACATCATGCGCAGACTGTTGTGGAATTCCAAATGGCGATGGTACAACTTGTGATGGAGAATGTGGTCCTTGTGGAGAAGAAATCCCCAATGGTGAATGTGATTGTAATGGAAATATTGTAGATTGCTTAGACATATGTGGTGGTGATGCTTTAATAGATGAGTGTGGAGTTTGTGAAGGTACAGGCCCTACATACATATGTGAAAATGGCTCAATAGTTTGCGAAGAGAATGAATGTTCAATTGATTACATCCAAGATATTCAACCTATTTTTGATAATTACTGTATATCTTGCCATTCTAATGGTGGAAATTATATGGGAAATCTGGATCTTACATCTTATGATGACCTGATGGAAGGAACAAGTCAAAACGGACCCATTGTTATACCTTATTATAGTTCATACAGCTTGCTCATAGAAAAGCTTGGAAGCAACCCACCATTTGGTGATCAGATGCCACAAAATGGTGAGCCTCTTGAACAAAGCACAATAGACTTTATAGCAAACTGGATTGATGAAGGTGCACAGAACTCAGATGATGATGATGGAGGTGGTGAAAATGGAATTGGTGATGGCTGTACAACTGATTTTGGAGAAAATGGAATCATAGATTGCTCTAATGAATGTATTGAAGAAAATTATTTAGATCAACTAGGGAACGGTGAATGCAATCAAGAATTACCAAACTTTAACTGTATAGAATACTTATTTGATTACAATGAAAATACAATGATAGCTGACTGTCCACTTGGATTATTAAATTTTGGTTCTATAGATACTGTTCAGAAAACTATAGAAATTATTTTAGACTGTGACTATGATGTTACTGAGTTTGAGTTTGAGATAATTGGACTTGATAGCATCTCTGTTTATGGAGGAAGTAGTGAGCAGCTTGAATTTAATATTAGTATTGATAATAACATTATAACAGGTATTAATACAGGTGAAAATATTCCAGCTCATGATGAGTTACTTTTATACCTAAATTTTAATAGTGTTAATTCTGATGTTTGCTTTAATAACTCAAATATAGTTACATCCATAGATATACAGTATCCAGCAGTAGAGGATGATTGCATTCCATATGATAATTTTAATTGGCTTAGTTTTAATAATTCTTTTTTACAAGAAAGCTTTATTTTATATCCTGCCTATCCAAATCCATTTAATCCTACAGTTTATTTTGATTATTTAATATCTGATTACAGATATATCAATATATCAATCTTTGATATCTATGGTCAAAAGGTGGAGACATTAATAAATGATTATCAAACAGCCTCATTGCATAGTACAAAATGGGAGGCTATTGATTATCCTTCAGGAATATATTTTATAAAATTAAATAGCGAAGGTCACAATAAAACACAAAAAATTATTTTATTAAAATAGTTTAAATGCTTCAGATATATTGCTTACTATGTCTGAAGCATTTAAAGATAACTCCCCTACCTTCTCTTTAGATATATCTCCTGATAATCCATGGAAATAAACACTCAAAACAGATGCATCTTCAGAGTCATAACCTTGCGATAAAAATGATGTTATTATTCCAGTCAACACATCACCACTTCCAGCTGTTGCCATACCTGGATTACCTGTTGAATTAAATAATACCTTACCATTAGGACAAGCTATTGCCGTATGTGCACCCTTCAATATAACATATAAACTATGATTAATTGAAAATTGTCTTAAACTCTCAAGCCTGTCCATATCTCTTTCAAAATCACCGACCAACCTTTTAAACTCACCTGGATGAGGTGATAAGATCGAATACTTTGGAATTTTGTTAATTAGATCTTTATTTTGAGAGATTATATTAATAGCATCCGCATCAATGACAATTGGTTTATTGTATTGCTCAAGCATTGATGATAATAATAATTCCGTCTGATCCTTTTGATCAATACCAGGCCCTATACCTATTGAAGAATATCTATATAAATCTATTATGTCTTCTATATAACTCTTTCCACTATCTCTTATAACCATTGCCTCTGGAATAGATTTTTGAAGTATATCATACCCACATTCTGGAGAATGAACACTTAATAAGCCAACACCTGATTTTAGACAACTCTTTGCAGCTAAAACTGCGGCACCTATCTTGCCCATACTACCAGCAACAATAAGTGCATGTCCATAGCTGCCCTTATGACTAAATTTCTGTCTTTTTTTTATAATCTCATTAATATAATTTTTATCAATATAAAAATGATCTGTCTTTTGTTCTTTTATAAAATCATTATCTAGCCCTATAGGAACTATAGTAAAATCTCCTGCATAGTTACCAGTTTGAGGTAATAAAAAAGATAATTTGGGTAGATGGAATGTATAAGTATAATTAGCTTTAACTATGGTCTCTTGATCTATTTCAAAACTAGGTGTAACAGGAAGTCCAGAAGGAGTATCAATGGATATAATTAATGCCTTAGATTGATTTATCAAAGCAATTATATCAGCTGCAAAATTTTCTATAGGCCTTGAAAGTCCTATCCCCCATATTGCATCAATTACAATATCATTCTTTTTTATTTTTGGGAAATCAGAAGTACTTTCTATAACTTTAATTAGTACATCTAAAGAAGCTAATCTTTTTTCGTTAAGTTCAAAATCATTTGATGGCTTTTGTCCCCAATATAGCTTATAGATGCAAACATCTCTTTTTTCTTCTAAATATCTTTTAGCGATAACAAGTCCATCGCCCCCATTGTTTCCTAGCCCGCAGAAAATATGAATTATACCATTTTTGTTTTTTGTTTTTTTAGTAATTTTTTCATAACAATTGGTAGCAGCTCTCTCCATCAAATCAATTGAAGTAATTGGTTCTTTTAAGATTGTATAAGAGTCTATCTTTTTTATCTGTTCAGCGTTTAGAATAGGTAACATTTAATCATTTTTATCATTAATATAATTTATAACAGAATCTAATTCTCCATTTGTAAAATATTTTTCTTCAATTATTATACCCGATTCCAAATAACTACTACACTTAGAAAATTCATCATTAAATTCTGTTTGAAATTTTATATTACCATTAATATATAATTCCTGTTTTTTTACTAAAATAGTATCACCCCAAACAACCTTATTATATTCTATTATCTTTGGTTTTCCATTTTCATAATAATCTATAACATGATTTATCTGCTTTGAATGACAAGATAATAAAAACAAAATTAAAATTATTTTTTTCATAAATTATTTATATAAAAAAAGCCCCATATGGGGCTTTTTTTAAAATAACTTTCTTTATTTATGAACCAATATTAAATAATCTTTTAAAAAAAGATTTCTTTTCAATAGTTGCTTCAGGCAAGATTTGTGTATAAGTAAACGCTGTCTTTGAACTTAAAACTTCTACAATTTTTTGGTCATCAATCTCATTTTTATCAAATGTTACTGTTGCTACTTTATTTTCAAAATCAACATCAGCATTTTTTATACCTTTAGTATCTTGCAAGGCAGTTTTAACCTTATTACAACAACTCACTGAACATCTCAAACCATCAATCTTATACTTTGATACTGAATCTTCCGCAAATAAGCACACTAAAAGTACAACTAACATAATTAATATTTTTTTCATTTTGTCTCTTCCTATATAATAATTTTTATAAATTTACAACTAATCAGGTATTGGATCATAGCCTGAAGATCCAAACGGATTACATTTTAATATACGCTTAACAGATAACAAGGTTCCTTTTATAATCCCAAATTTATCTATGACTTCTATTGCGTAATGAGAGCAAGTCGGAGTGAATCTACAGCTAGACCCTAAGAATTGGGAAATAAGTTTCTGATAAATTTTAATTGGGAAAACAAAAATAGTTTTGATCATTTATCTGATCCTAGCAATCTATCTCTATTTTTTATCTCAGATAAAAGTGTATCAATATATTCATTTGGATTAATACCATTTTTGCTACCTATAAATCTTCTTCTAATCGAAATTGATTTCTCATTTACTTCGTTCTCACCTATTATAATCATAATAGGAATTTTATTAAGTTCTGCATTTCTAATTTTAGCACCCATTTTTTCATTACGCATATCAATTTTTATCCGAATGTTTTGTTCTTTGAATTGATTTAAAATATTATTTGCATAATCATTAAATTTATCTGATATAGGAATTATCATCACTTGAACTGGGCATAACCATAATGGAAAATCACCCGCAAAATGCTCAATTAAGAAACCAACAAAACGTTCATGAGTTCCCAATGGTGCACGG
>CAYTPF010000017.1:0-15052 GCA_964439775.1 uncultured bacterium
CAAGAAAACTGAGCAACATTACCAGAACCTGAAATAACTACTGTTTTCCCCTCAATAGAATTATTATTTTCAGCAAGCATATTTTGAGCAAAATATACCGTCCCATAGCCAGTAGCCTCAGGTCTTATTAATGATCCACCCCAATTGATTCCTTTTCCAGTTAGGACTCCTGTAAACTCATTTCTAATTCTTTTATATTGACCAAACATATATCCAATTTCTCTTCCACCCACACCTATATCTCCAGCAGGAACATCTGTTTCAGCACCTATATGCCTTGAAAGTTCAGTCATAAAAGATTGACAAAAACTCATTACTTCATTATCAGACTTACCTTTGGGATCAAAATTAGAGCCACCTTTTCCTCCACCCATAGGTAATGTAGTAAGACTATTTTTAAAAATTTGTTCAAAACCTAGAAATTTAAGTATACTTAAATTAACTGATGGATGAAACCGAAGTCCACCCTTGTATGGACCTATTGCAGAATTGAATTCAACACGATAGCCTCTATTAACCTCAACTTCACCCTTATCATTTCTCCATGGAACACGGAACATAATTACTCTTTCAGGTTCAGTTATTCTTTCTAAAATATTAGAATGCAAATAATGTTGATTATTTTTTAGAAAACTCCAAATAGAATCTGTTACCTCATATACTGCTTGATGAAATTCAACTTCACCAGGGTTACGAGATTTAAGATCATCCATAAATTGATCTATTGATTGATACATTAATTATTTCCTCCAAAAAAATAAAAAAAACCGCTTAAAAGCGGATATATTTAATTTACACAAAAATAAATATTTATATCCTAACATTTTAATTGCAACTTTTAATGTTTCATATATTTTTTTACAATATATCTATATAATTATATATTATTAAATAGTAGACTTTAATATGAAATACGTAGGACAATCATCATTAAAAGAAAAAATTATTAATTTTTCTATATCAAATTCATATAAAACAATAGCTATTTTATTGGTCTTAACATCTATTATAGGCTTTGGATGTAAATGGATAATTATTGATGATGATTTTATGAAAATCATGCCTGATGATATCCCATCAAAAATAGAATGGGATAGAGTTACAGAAGAATTTGGTAATGTTGATTTAATGTTTATTGCATTTGGTTCTAAACATAACCATATTTTAAATCAAGAATCTCTATCTGACCTATGGGATGTTACTAAATCTCTAGAAAAAATATCTCTTATTGATGAAGTTATATCATTATCAAATATTAATAGAATTGATAATATTGATGATTTCCTTGAAGTAGACTTATTACAAAACTCAAAAAATTTAAGTATAGAAGAAATTAACTCTATATCATTTTATTTAGATAAAAATCCTCATGTTTCTAAAAGACTATTAAGTAAAAATAATGACTATACATCAATAGTAATTAGACCAAAAGCAAATATTAATTATGCAGATCTTGTAAAAGAAACAATGAAGATTACAGATACACAATTAAGTTCATGGGAAGTTTATTATTCAGGTGTACCATATACAACTGGTCTTGCACCTGAATTAATTCAAAATGATGTCGCATCATTAATGAAATTTGGTGTAATTATAATGGTTTTTATTCTTTTATTTAATCTAAGAAATATTTATGCTGTAGCATTGGTGTTTTCTGTTATTATCCTATCTCTTATTGGAATGATGGGTTTTATGGGTTGGATTGTATATTTAACAAAATCAGAAAAATTTTATTTTACATTATTAAATTCAAGTATGCCCATACTTGTGCTTACGATTGCAAATTCTGATGGTGTTCATGTTTTAACCAAATTTTTTAAAGAACTTCGCAAGTTTAAGGATATACAACAAGCTATCTTTTCAACAATGGATGCATTAATGCTTCCAATTTTTCTTACTTCTATAACAACAACAGCAGCTTTTTTTACATTAATTTGGGCACCTTTAAATCCATTAACTGGATTTGGATTAAGTATTGGATTTGGTATTATATGGGCTTGGATTTTATCTACTACTTTCTTACCAGCATTAATTTCATTAATAAAATGGGATTTAAATTCTAAAGCAATAAAAAATAAGAGTATTTTAGAAAAATTAATTGAAAAAATAGCCTATGTAATTACAAATTATCCAAAACGTATACTAATCTCTGGAATCATATTAGTTTTAATTGCAAGTCTTGGAATTACTTTAGTTAAAGTTGACGTTAACTATAAAACATTTTTTAAACCCGGAACTGAGATTCGTGAAAGCATGGAATTTATTGATAATGAAATGGCTGGAAGTTTAAATATTGTTTTTCGTATAGAAGATGAAATGAAAAATCCAGTTGTAATTAAAGAAATGGAAAAAATACAAAATTTTGCTGAACTTGATTCTAATGTTACTTTTTCAATGTCAATTGCTGATATTATTAAACAAATGCATAGAATTGTAATGAATGATAATCCTGATTTTGAATCAATTCCAAACAATAGATCCGAAGTAAATAACCTTTTTACAATGTATGCTTTATCTGGTGACTCTGATGATTTTAGCGCTCTTGTTGATTATGAATATAAAGTAGGAATTATAACAGCATTAATGAAATCAGTTTCAACTGATCAAATATATTATTTTGTTAAAAATATGGAAGATTATATTAAAAATAACATTAAAAATAATATTAATATAACAATTACTGGTATGCTTGTAGTATTTAGAGATTTAGTTAATTTAATTATACAATCTTCAATAATTAGTATTTTATCAGCAATCTTGATTATTTTCTTTATTTCATGGATTTTTTATAGATCGTTACTATGGGCATTTTTTGCAATTCTACCATTATCAGCAGCTGTAATTTTAAATTTTGGTTTAATGGGCTTATTTGGAATCAAATTAAGTCATGTTACAGCAATTCTATCATCAATCATTATTGGTGTAGGAGTCGACTTCGCAATACATTATATTGCTGCATATAGAATTACATCAAAAGAAAATACAAGCATGGATAAGGTAACACAAAATGCTATAAATGATGTAGGATATCCAATTATTTTAGATGCTGGGTCAAATATGGCATTTGGAGCTCTATTATTTTCTTCATTTGTTCCTGTTCAATACATTGGTGGTTTAATGGTATTTGCAATGATATCAACATCTTTAGGTACACTTACTATTTTAGCTGCTTCAACAGAAATTTTCAAAGGTTACTTATATGAAAAATAAATTTATAAAACTTTTTACAATCTTGCTCAGTTTTATCTTTTCAAATAATGGATTAGATATTGCTAATTTGATTGATAATAAATTACAACCAATTGATATGAAAGCTACTCTTGAAATGACTCTTATAAATAAAAAGGGCTATAAAAGAGTTTCATCATTAAGATCATTTAGTAAAAATGGTGGAGAAAAACAAATCGCATGGTTTTTATCTCCAGCTGATGATAAAGGTATTGGTTTTTTAAAAATTGAACACACAAATAAAGATGATGAAATGAGGATATATCTTCCAGCATTTAAAAAAGTACGTCGAATTTCTGCAAAAAAAAAATCAGATTCATTTATGGGTTCAGATCTTAGCTATGAAGATATGAGCAATCGCGATATAAATGAAAATATGTATAAACTACTAGGTGATGAAATATTAAATAATAAAAACTATTATATTTTAGAAATTATTCCCAAACCAAATATAAAAACAGAATATAGCAAACATATCGCATGGATAGATACTGATGAAATTATTCCTTTAAAAGAAGAATCATATGACCAGTCAGGAAAGTTATTAAAACAAAAATATTTTTCATTCTCTAAAATAGGAGATTATCACATTGTAGATACAATGAAAGTATTTAATGTCCAAAAAAATCACTCAACTATACTTACGTTTAAAGATATAACCATAAATACCAATATTGAAGATAATATCTTTCAAGAAAAAAATCTCAAAAGAATTATAAAATAATATTTAATGAAAATGCATGATAAGCAAAATCGATTAGAAGAATTTATATCTAATCCATATAAAGCACTTTGGACACTAGCCCTTCCAATGATGATAGGAATGGCAGTTCAAACGATCTATCAAATTGTTGATATGATTTTTGTTGGTAAGCTTGGACCCAATGCAATTGCAGCGTTAGCATTTAATCTTCCATTATTGTTTTTTGCTATTGGAATAATATTTGGTTTAGGCTCAGGCGTAACTGCTATTATTGCTCAATATATTGGAATGAAAAATAAAAAGAAAGCTGACAATGCTGCCGAACATTCAATCCTGCTAGGGATATCAATTAGTATAATTTTTACAATTACAGGATGGATATATGGGAAGAAATTATTGCTTTTACTTGGAACACCAATTAATATTTTAAATGATGCATTTAATTATTTTATCATACTAGTTTCAGGAATAATTTTTATGATTTTAAGTGTTTTCTTTAGATCTATTTTATCAGGTGAAGGAGATACAAAGTTTCCAATGTATGTTATGGGATTAGGAACAGTTTTAAATATAATTCTTGATCCTATTTTAATTTTTAGTTTAGATATGGGTGTTAGTGGTGCTGCAGCTGCAACTATTATTAGTCAGGCAATAGTTTGTTTTGTATTTTTATATGCATTTATTATAAAAAAATATCCTTACATATCATTTGAACCTAAACATTTTAAATTTGACTCTTCCATTTTATATTCAATTCTAAGATTAGGTCTACCTGCATCATTCTCTATGGTTATAATGTCATTTGCTAGTGCTATTTTTAATAAAATACTCATTAATTTTTCAGCTGATACTGTTTCTGCTTATCAAATTGCTAGTAGAATAGATAACTTATTTTTTATGCCTGTAATAAGTATTATATCAGCAATGGTTACTCTCGTTGGAATGTTTTATGGTGCAAAAAAATTATCGCTTGTAATTAAAATCATTAATTATGGCCTTAAACAAAGCATCATAATATCAATTACTGTTGGAATTTTCTTTTATTTTTTTGCAGCAAATATCTTTCCAATTTTTACCGATTCTATTAGTATTACAAATTATGGAATAGAATATATAAAAATTGCAGTATTTAGCTATCCATTCATTTCAATTGGTATGACAAGCAGTAGAATTATGCAAGGTTTGGGGTATGGAATGCCAATGCTTATGCTAACTTTGATGAGAGTTATTCTTATTAGTGTCCCTTTATCAATGTATTACATTTATATTCAAAATCAATCTCATATCTACGTATGGTATTCAATGGTAATTTCATCATTTATCACTGCAATGGTTGCATATCCTTGGATGAGGATATGTCTTAACAATAGATCAAAACAAATTGAAATTGATTCAATTTTAAAAAATAATATAAATTAGAACAGCTAAAATTTGATGCTCAAATAACTAATTAATTATTTAAATCAACTATTTGAGCAACTTAAAATTCCAACTAATTTATTGAAATTAAATCATGTTTTATCTATCAAATGTGATATGAGCATATAAAGCAATTAAATGTAAAACTATTAAAATCCATCCTAAATAAATAAATGGTGAGCTTGGTATTAAAATATACCCAAATACTATTCCAATATAAACCATAACACCAATACATATTAATAAAGATAATCTTATATCTTTATTTTTAATCATTTTTTTTCTTGAAAATGAAACAATAAATATTCCTATAATTGATACCCACAAACCAAAAAAACGATAAATCTGCTTTAAATAATCTGGTAAAGTTTTATTTAATTCAGAATTAAATAAATCATCAAATGACATACCTAAACGTTCCTCATTAGCTACTCTATCAAGCATCCATGGTTCATCAACTGTAATCCAACCTAATCCTAAAATTACCATTGAGGCTCCCATTATAATAAAGGGAATATGAAATAATGATTTAATATTATTTTGCAACTATTGTATTAAATATTTTGATAGTTAAAACTTTTGCTAAAATTATTTGACTCTTTATCATCTACTTCCATTAAAGGATAAATAAATAAATTAACTAAACCCTGATCATAACCTTCTATTGTAAAATCACGACCTACCATCATCTCAACTCTATTTTTACATGCATTACCAAAATAATATTCACTTTTTTCTTTATCTTTATCAGCCTCAGAAATATCTACAGGATACCAACCCTCTTCTTCAACATAATAATCTGCCCAACAATGATACCCACCAACACGACCTTCAGATCCATTAGGAATTGGGAAACCCATATGAAATCTAACAGGAATTTCCATAGTTCTACCTAAAGACATAAAATAAGAATGATAATCAGTACAATTACCAACGCCTATATTACACGCATAAAGTGAATTTCCATTTCCAAAAGTAAAATTTGATTTTGTTTTTTTTGCATTTTCATACATTGCAACAATCATATCTCTATTTACCTTTCTAATACCATATTTTCCATCTTCAGTTAACCAAGGATCATTATAATATTCATTATCTTTACTTTTTGGTTTTCCATAATGCATACCATTCAAAACAAATTCATATGTTTTTTTTACATCATCTTTTGTTAAAGAATTATTTTTGATAATATTATTAAAAATAGATCCTGTAGGAACAGTTGAATATGAAGATAAATAATTTTCTGGATTTACATTTTCATATACAACATTTTGATGTTCTCGTCTTTCAACATCAAATTTAAGCTTAACTAATGTTTTTTCTTTTAAACCGCTATTTTTATAAAAATATAAATATTTATTTCCATGAACTAATTCATTTTTAATTTCATAATCTAAATTACCAGATTCAACTATTATATTTGTAATAGATTGAACTTCATTAGATTGTGGGTATGGTATCCATAATTCTAATTTTTTATCCATACTTGGTTCAACCTCAACTTCATAACTAAATGAAAATGTCCTAATATTTTCATTATTACTGCAATTAATTAATAAAAATAACATAGTTATTGATAAAATTTTTTTCAATTTATTCTCCAATTGTATTTTGATTATTGTTATAGGTAAGTAATATGCTAAAAACTATACAATCAATGTGAAAAACGATAGAACGCTCCGACCGGAGGTTGAATTTCTGCATCATAATTGTTTGAAAAATTTCATATTAATGATATAAATTTATTTAATTTTTTTATTAAATGGAACAAAACATTTTCAATTTCATTATATAAATAGTCAAAAAAAAAGGATATTATGAAATACCAACATTACTACTATGTTTTATTAATACTATTTTCAATGGTATTAACATTTCCTAATCAACAAGATTTTAGTAAAGCATTTATTAATGTAGCTGAAAAAACTAATCCAGCTGTAGTTTCAATAATTTCAGAAAGAACTGTTGAGCAAAACTATCATTTCTTTTTTAGAGATATGCCAAAGCAAGATTATAAAGGACAATCATTAGGATCTGGTGTCATTATTGATTCAAACAATGGGTATATTGTTACTAATAATCATGTGATTAATGATGCAGAAGAAGTAAAAGTTTTATTACAAGATAATAGAGAATTAACAGCAGAAATTATCGGAACTGACCCACCATCAGATCTTGCTCTATTAAAAGTAAATCCAACTAATTTAAAAGATGTAAAAATTGGAAATTCTGATGAACTTAAAGTTGGTCAATGGATAGTTGCAATTGGCAGTCCCTTTGGTTTACACTTAAATCATACAGTTACTGCAGGAATTGTAAGTGGCGTTGGACGAAGTGATATAGTTTCACGTAGAAACTTTGAGAATTTTATACAACATGATGCTGCAATAAATCCTGGTAATTCTGGGGGAGCATTAATGAACCTTAAAGGTGAACTTATTGGTATAAATACAGCTATTGCCACTGAAGGCTTTTCAAGACAAAATGCCGGAGTTGGATTTGCTATACCAATTAATCAAGTGATGAGAGTTATAGAAGATTTAATCGATGAAGGCTATGTAACAAGAGGTTGGTTAGGAGTCACTATACAAGAAATTGATGAAAATATTGCAAAAGCTTTAAATGTTGATACTAGACAAGGAGCAATAATATCTCAAATACTTAAAGATAGTCCAGCCGATAATTCTGAACTCCAAGAACAAGATATCATTATAGAGATTGATAATAAAAAGATTGATGGTCCTTCTAAATTAAAAAATGTTATTGCTGCAAGTAGACCGAATCAAATAAAAAAAATAACTGTAATACGTAATAGTCGAAAAAAAATATTAAATGTAAAGCTTGGTAAAAGGCCAAATGAAAAAAATCTAGCTGAAGGGATTTATATTGATGATCAATATGATATATTAGGACTAAAAGTACAGAATACAGATGATAATAATAACGATGGTGTTAAAGTTGTTTCTATAAAGGAAAAATCAAATGCAATTGATCATTTAATGGTAGGAGATCATATTATAAAAATAGGCCAAACCGATATAAAAAATATTAATAAATATAATCAAGAAATAACAAACTATAAATCAGGAGATTCTATTTTATTGTATGTTAAAAGAGATAATACATCAAGATTTGTTGGACTTGAAATTGAATAATATAAAAAAAGCGGAAGTTAAATCTTCCGCTTTTATATTTATATAAATTAAAATATTTTTTTACCAGTCATCATCTCCCCAATCATCATCACCATCTTCAATATATTCAGCCTCTTCTGCAAGCCAAGCATTGAATTCTTCCTCGCTTTCTATTGTGACATAACCTTTCATTCGATAATGAGAATTACCACAAAGCTGAGCACAAGCAATTTCATATCCTTGACCCTCTCTAGCTGTACCTTTCAACATTTGAAGAAAATCTTTTGAAGTCATTGTAGGTGTAAAATAAATTGGAATTTCCATTCCTGGAATAGCATCTTGCTTAACTCTCATTTCAGGTAAAGAAAAATTATGTATAACATCTTTTGTTGTTAAATAAACAAGAACTTGTTTATTAACAGGTAAATGCATTTGATTAATGGTAACAATATCATCACTACCATAGCCATTTCGATCTAGCCCTACAGGATTAGATTCTTCATCAACTAAGTTAGGACTTGTTGATCCAAAAATTCCATCTTCTCCTGGATAATGTATATTCCATGCAAATTGTTGAGCAACAACTCTAACTTCATGAACTTCTGATTTATCAGGGATATTTGTTTTTAATTGCGACCATAATGGTAAAGACAAACCAACCAATAAAAATGCTTCAAATACTATAACACCAACTTCAACATATTGATTGAAATGAGATTTCATACCATTATAATCTGCTTTTGGATTAGCTTTACTATTAAATTTAAATACTACATAAATAAGATAAATTCCCCATCCAACAAATAATAACAACATTAACCAATGTACCCAGCCTATAACTGTATCAATTTGATGTCCATGAGATGAAGACATTATAGGAAGTCCTAAAGATTCACTTAATTTCCCTAAATATTCTAACATAGTTCCCCTTAAACTTTATTCAATTTTTTTGATTTAAAATATAATGAAATAATAAATGCAACAATTGTAAGTAGTATTCCTACAACTACAAATAATAATGTTAAAATTCCCATATTCATTCCATGACTCATAGGAGAATTTGGATCTCCATAGCATACAGCACAAGGATAAATATAGTTACTAAGAATTATAAATAATATTAATAATCTAACTTGCATTAATTTTTGATATTTCTTTTAAAAACCATTTACTGTAATAAATTAATCCAATACAAAAAAATACTGATAGTATTGTGTAAATTAAATATTTAGTTTCATTGTATGCTGACCATTCACTATAAAATAAATAACTTACCAAAATACTCACTAATGATACTATCGTTATAAACAGTATATGAAATGATTTTAATGACATTTTAATATTTTCCTACTAAAGTAGTTTCCCATAAAACTGGAATAAATAATAAAACTATAAGAAAAATAACTGTTAATAAAAGTATCCAATAGATGATTTTTTTTTCATCATTCAAATGCATAAAATTAAATGCCACTAAATATCCTTTTAATGATGCTATGGCAAGCCCAACAAAAATTCCTCCAGCTATAGAGCCCTCTATATCAAAATTTGTTTTTGCTGCTAATACAGTAAATACTGTACAAACTAACAAAATAGCAAAAATTTTCCAATATTTAATTACCTGTTGTGATAAATCTTTTGAAGACATCATTTCTCCTTAATTTAATAAATACAATACTGGGAATAAAAATATCCAAACCAAATCTACAAAATGCCAATATAATCCAACGATTTCAATCCTATTAGTAAATCTTTGTGGTTCAGATTCCCACATTTCTGTACCCACAGGTAAAACAAAATAAAGCAATACAGCCATTCCACCTATAATGTGTAAAACATGCAAACCTGTCATAGTATAATATAATCCCATATACACATCATGAGCTGGAACAAATCCTTCATGTATTTTGTGTGAATATTCAAAATATTTCACAATTAAAAAAATTGCAGCGCAACTAATTGTAATCCACATATACATTTTAAATTTCGAAAGATCTTTCATTTTAAGTGCAATCCAAGACATAACCATTGTTACACTTGATGTAATAAGCGCGACGGTATTAAATGTAGCAAGGCCAACAGTTTCTTCAAGTAAATGAGCAACTGAATGACCATCTAATCCAATTGGCGGCCAAACCGATGCACCAGTTCTAAGCAGTATATATGCAGAGAATAATCCACCGAACAACATTACTTCTGATGCCAAAAATAGCCATATACCTAATTTTGCATTATAAAGACCTGTATCTGGCCTTAAATCTTCATTATAAGGAATTTTTATATCCATTTTATTAACCTTTTTTCATTCTTTTTGTTTGTGGTAAGAAATCATCTTTCATTCCAGGGACACTATATTCATATGGACCATTATATACAACAGGTACTTTAGAAAAATTTCCATGACCTAAAGGTGGAGATGTAGCATCTGTCCACTCTATAGTAGTTGCATCCCAAGGATTTGCATTAGCCTTTGAATCTCTATCTTTCATCAATGTCCATATCAAATTAACTATAAATGGTATTTGTGCTAATCCTAAAAGCCAAGCAGAATAAGACATAGTTTCATTCCATTGCAAAACATCCGCAGCATGTGCATATGAAGCACCACCATCAGCTAACCTTCTTGAAACCCCTGCAAGTCCTTGAATAAACATTGGGAAAAAGACTCCATTCATAAAAATAAATGATGCAAAAAAATGTACTTTACCTAAAGTCTCATCTAACATTTTACCAGTAACTTTAGGAAACCAAAAATAAATTCCAGCAAACAATGCAAAAATAGTTCCTGGTGCAACTACATAATGAAAATGTCCTATTACATAATATGTATCGTGTAAATGGATATCAGGTGTTGATAAGCCCAAGGGTAAACCTGTCAAACCACCGATACCAAACATTGGGATCCATCCAAGAGCAAATAACATTGGAACATTAAATCTTATTGATCCCCCCCATAAAGAAAGCATAAAACAAGATAAAATAATTACTGAAGGGACAGAAATAATCATAGTTGTAATTTGAAAGAATGTACTCATTCCTTGCCCCATTCCTGTTAAGAACATATGATGTGCCCAAACAAAAAATGACATAAAACCTAAAAATGCAGCAGAATATACTAATGATTTATAACCCCAAATTGGCTTTCTTGTATTATTTGCCAATACTTCGGCAATAACTCCCATACCTGGCAGAATCAAAACATACACTTCTGGATGCGCTAAAAACCAAAACAAATGTTGCCATAGAAGTGGACTACCACCACCACTTACTTGTAATACTTCTCCACTAACTACTAATCCACTTGGTAGAAAAAAACTTGTTCCTGCTAGTCTATCCATTAATTGAAAAATAGCCGCTGCTTCCAGTGGTGGGAATGCTAAAACTAAAAGCACTGATGTAACAAGCTGACTCCATACAAAAAATGGAAGCTTCATCCATGTTAATCCTTTAACTCTTAATTGAACTATTGTAACAATTATATTAATAGATCCTAATAATGATGAAGTTATGAGAAAAACCATACCAATCAGCCAAAATGTTTGTCCCATTGTTGCAATATCTGATAATGGTGGATATGCAGTCCATCCTGAATTAGCTGCTCCACCTGGTAGGAAAAAACTAATAAACATAATTATTCCACCAGGTAAATAACTCCAATAAGATGCCATATTTAATTTTGGGAAAGCCATATCTGGAGCACCAATTTGCAATGGAACTAAATAATTACCAAACGCACCTACTATTAAAGGCACAACACCTAAAAAAATCATTATCGTTCCATGCATCGCACCAAAAACATTATATAAATCAGATGGAAGATTACCTTCACTTGCAAATCCATTTAACTCAGCTAACCATTTAATAAGCCACCCAACTAAAGGAACTGGTGTGTCTGGATATGCTAATTGCCAACGCATTACCATCATTAAAAAGAAACCAAACAATAGAAATACAAGTGCGGTTATACCATATTGTATTCCAATAACTTTATGATCAATTGAAAATACATATTTTGACCAAAAACTTTCTTCGTGATGTGTTTTATTACTCAAGAGATTCCCTCCATAAAATTATATATTAATTTTTACTAATTGATCTAATACAAAAATAATTAAAAGTATTGGATAATAAACTATTGTTGCAAAAAGTAATTTTTTTGCATTTTTATAATTCTGTTTGAACATCATATCATAACTTGATTTTATTAAATAAAAGCCAATTATAAAAGCTCCACTAAAATATACTAAACCTCCTAATCCTAAAAATGATGGCAATACACTAAAAATAATAACTAATACTGAAAAAATACCAATATAATATTTTAATTTCAAATCAAAATCATCACTTGTTGTTATCATTTTATATCCAGCATTTTTATAATCTGCTTTATATATCCAAGCTATAGCTAAAAAATGTGGGATTTGCCATGCAAATAATAAACCGAATAGAATCCACGCTCCAATATTAATTTCTCCTGTAGCGGCTACCCAACCACCCAAAGGTGGCAACGCACCTGGTACTGCGCCAATCAAGGTATTCAATTCTGTTTTTTGTTTTAATGGTGTGTATATTAAAAGATATAAAGCTAAAGTTAAAATTGATAATAAACCTGCCAAAGGACTTATTAAAAAATATAAAACCATAACTCCAATAGCTGAAACTGCTAAACCATAAATCAATGCATTAACTGATGAAATCCTACCTGATGGTATAGGTCTATTTTCTGTTCTTTTCATTTTAGAATCTAAGTTTGATTCTAAATAGCCATTCAAAGTGCTTACACCTGAAGATGAAAAGGCTACACCTAATACCAAATAAAAAACATCAAACCAATTTAATTTTAGTATACCGTTTGATGAAATAATCCCTGCATAATATCCAAAAACGGATGTTATGATTACTAACAAGGTAATATCGGGCTTACTTAATTCCCAAAATACTTTTAATTTATTCTTATGGCTAAGATTACTCATCTATATCTACATAATTTACATATGATTTATAACAAGGCAAAAAAGAAATAGTCTTTTTTTATCTAAAAATTTCACTTCAAATGCTTGTTAAATGATTATTAGTACTATTAAATTTATAGTGATTTTATAGATGATAATTAAAGGTTAAAAAATGAAAAAAATTATTAGTTTAATAGGAATTATGTCTTTGTCATTAGCTATTTGTGGATCAATTAGTGGAAATGTAAATTTTGATGGTAAAGGTCCTAAAAAGAAAAAATTAAAGATGGATGCAGATCCAGTTTGTGGTACATCTCATCAAGGTCCCGTATATAGACAAGACTTTGTAATGGATGATAATAATAATTTAGCTAATGTCTTAGTTTATATAAAAAACATTGATTATAAAGGTGAAACTACAAAATCTCAAGCAGTTTTAGATCAAAAAGGTTGTGTCTATACACCACATGTAATGGGAGTTATGAAAGGCCAAGAAATATTAATCAAAAATAGTGATGCCACTTTACATAATATTCATGGCTTGCCTAAAGTTAATACTGAATTTAACTTTGCTATGCCTAAAGTATTAAAAGAGAAAAAAATGACTCTAGTTAAAACTGAAAGTGCATTTAAAGTTAAATGTGATGTTCACCCTTGGATGAGTGCTTATGTTCAAGTATTTGATCATCCCTATTTTACAGTGACATCAAATGATGGGTCATTTAAAATTGATAATGTTCCTGCTGGTACATATGAAGTGGTAGCATGGCAAGAAAAATTTAAAGATAAAACAGTTTCACATACAGTAACTGTTGGTGATGGAAATACAAATCAAAACTTTACATTTGTTAAACCATCAAAGAAAAAATAAATTTAACCTTTATTATTTAAAAAGGTGAATGGTAACATTCACCTTTTTTTATATGTGAATTTAATAAAAATGAAAAAAAATATACATTATCTAGCAATTTTTACCATGTGCCTAACGTTTTTATTGATATTTGTTGGTGCACTTGTCAAAAGTACAGAAGCTGGTTTATCTGTACCTGATTGGCCAACTACTTTTGGTGAAAATATGTTTCTATTTCCATTATCATCTATGGTTGGTGGAATATTATATGAACATAGTCATCGACTAATTGCATCATTTGTAGGTTTTTGTATTTTAATCAATACTATTTTAATACAACTATCTAATCATCAAAAATATGTTAAAATACTAACACTAATTGCTTTATTTGCCGTTATCATTCAAGGAATTTTAGGTGGCTTAACTGTTTTATATTTTCTGCCTGCGTGGATTTCAGCATCTCATGCAACTTTAGGTCAATCAACATTTTGCCTTACTATTATTCTTGCAGTGATTACTTCACCTAAATGGGAAAATTTTATATTATCAAAAAATAAAACTCATATTAGTTTAATTTCAATTTATGCTACTATCTCAGTATGGCTTCAACTTATTATAGGTGCTATTGTTAGGCATACTGAATCTGGTTTAGTTGCTTTAGATTTTCCTAAAATGAATAATGAATGGATTCCATCTTTTTCAAATAAATCAATTATTGAATTAAATGAAAATCGTTTTATACAAAACTTTGATTCTAGTATTGATTTAG
>CAYTPF010000018.1:0-13980 GCA_964439775.1 uncultured bacterium
AGATGACTCTGCTTGTAATTTTAATTCAGATGTTAATATTGATGATGGATCATGTTTATATTATGATTGTGCAGATGAATGTGGTGGAGATGCTATATTAGATAATTGTGGAGTATGTGATAATGATCCTTCAAATGATAATCAATGCTCAGATCCTCCTCAAAATTTAATTGCAGAAGGTGGCTTGAATCAGATTGTATTGACTTGGGATTCAGCAATTGAATTTATAAATGATGATAATTTATTAAGATCTACTTGCGATCCAATTACTGGTTGGTGTTATGAACAATCAACATTTCAAAGTTTTTACTTATTTAATATAAATAATATTTTAATTGATAATGAATTTATTGATTCTGGTTCACTTGTAGATCAAAATAATTGTCCTAATAATGATTGCGATGTTGTAGGCGCATTTTGTAATGATAATTTAGTTGGATGGTCATACCCATATGGCAATGGAGATGTTATTACGATCCCGGCTATGGGTAATGATGGAAGCTTCCCTGGATATTGTCAATCAGGTGATATCCCAGCATTTGTTGTTTATGATGTTACAAATCAAAACTATTATAATATGGATTATATTGGTGATGATTATGAAAGTTTACCAAGTTGGTCAAATAATGAATTATTTTATTTTACAGGCAATTTAGTTAGTGGAAATACAAGGACATATAATGTTTATCGAGATGGTGAGTTATTAATTACTGGTGTTGATCAAACATCTTATATTGATTCTGATTTAAATGACAATGAGTCATATTGCTATCAAGTAACACAAATAGATTTTGGTATAGAGTCTCAATTTTCAAATGAATCTTGTGCATTGACATTGATGCCAGGTTGTATGGATGAAATAGCTTGTAATTATAATGAACAGGCAACAACTGATGATGGAAGTTGTGATTATCCAGAACAGTATTTTGATTGTAATGGTAATTGTCTTAATGATGAAAATAATGATGGTGTATGTGATGAATTGGAAATGAAAATAATTTCAATTTTTGAACCTGATTCTATTTACTATACTGCTGGATTAGATTTTTCAATTGATATAGAAAACTCTAATATTGCAAATGGAGATTTTTTAAGAATATTCATTGATAATTTTCCTGTAAATACTTTTGAATATCAATCATTAAATGGTGAGACAAATTTTTATGTTAATGCAAAATATGCTTGGGATCATTTTGTTGAACCGGATAACATTGATATAAGAATTAGTATTTTAGATGAATTTTTAAATCCATATAATCATGAAAATTCAGATATTGAGTTTAGTATCGTATTTTCTCCACCAGAAAATTTTATTTTAAATGGTGTAGAAGATTATTTTACAATTAACACTTATTATTTAATTAATAATGCTACTATTGCTGGTGAGTCTCTTTCTAATAATGATTGGATAGGTTTTTTCTGTAATGATCAGATTATTGGAACACAAAGATGGGAATACATTAATCTAGATCAATACAATGAAATATTAAATGATAGTTATGGAGACTGTGATGATTTAAATTCAGATGGGTTCTGTGATTATGTAAGATTGACTACATATCAAGTTCCTATTGATGATGGTAATTGTAATAATGGTGACTTAGTAAGTATAAAGTTATATAATTCAGAATATGATCAATATGAAAATATGTTGCCTGTTGATCAGGTATTAATGGGCAGTCAACAGGAAGTTGTTATCGAATCAATTTGGGCAGAAGTTCCTGATTGCATGGGTATTTTGGGTGGTACTGCATATATTGATGATTGTGGAATTTGTTCGAGTGGTACTTCTGGGCATTTAGGTAATTCAGATATTTTATGTGATGGGGTATGTTCTGATGGTGAATTTCAATCATGTTTTTATTATGATCAAGATGACTGTGGATATCCTTTAACGGCTGAATTGAACTCTTGTGATATTTGTATTTATGGTACAACTGGTATTGATAATGATACAAATGGATATACTGGAGATTATGTTGGTGATTATGGGCAAGATTGTAATGGCATTTGTAATGGAGATGTATTACCTGATTGTTTTAATGTATGCCCAGGAGATCCAGAATATATTGGGAATGAATTTGGTGATGGAACTGATGAATGTGGTGAGTGTGGTGGAGATCAATATAATTGTACAGATATTGAATCTAATTGTTATTGTGCAGGATGTACAGAAGAAACAGCTGATAACTATAATGATGGGTGTACAGATTTAAATGGTTATGAAGCTGATTGTACTATTAATGATGGAAGTTGTACATATCCTACATCCATTGCAATTAATGAGTTTTTCTATAAAGCTTCAGTTAATGATGATATTCCAGATTATATTGAACTTGTCAATGCTGATTCTATAAATAGTATAAATTTAAATGGTTGGAGAATTAATAATATTCCTATAACTGATGATGTAATAGTTCTTCCTCGTAGTCTATTTTTGATTGCGCAATCTGAGGGATCATTTTTTGATTCATATGGTGAACCATTAGAACCAGGTATTGATATGCCTAATAGTTATAGTTTACAAGGTTTTTCTTTAGGAACTCAAGAAGATGAAATTATATTAACAGATCCTAGTGGTTATGTAGTTGATTATATATCTTACGATGAAGGAATGGGTTGGCCAGTTGGTAATGGCAACAGAGGTCATGCATTAGAATTAGATGATTTCTATCATGATAATGAATTATTGTCATATTGGATATCTTCAAATAGCTCTTCTAGTCCATATATGTATGACATAGATGGAAACTATGAAAATTATGGTTCTCCCTTACAAATTAATAGTAATTATACAGGTGATGATTCAGATTGTGCAGGTGTATTATTTGGTATGGCATTTGTAGATGAATGTGGTGTATGTTCGGGTGGTCAGTCAGGTCATGAAGCAAATTCGGATAAGGATTGCAATGGAGATTGTTTTGGTATGGCATTTGTAGATGAATGTGGTGTATGTTCAGGTGGTCAGTCAGGCCATGAAGCAAATTCAGATAAGGATTGTAATGGAGATTGTTGTGGTGAAAATATTCCAAATAATGTAGAAGGGTGTGGGGCTTATCTTGATAATTGTAATGAATGTGTAGGAGGAAATACAGATTTAATAGAAAATTATTTGTTAGATTGTAATGGTTTATGTCCAGAAGATCCAGGCTATATAGGTAATGAATTAGGAGATGGTACTGATGAATGTAATGTATGTGGTGGCGATAATTTTGATTGTACTGATTATGATTCAGATTGTGAGTGTTCAGGCTGTATGGATTCTAATATAGGGATCTCTGCAGATATTAATTTGTGTTGCAATGATCAGGTTTGGAATGGTTCTGAATGCTTGGGCGGTACAAACTCGCAATATGATGGTGGAAATTATATATGTCCAGATGGGTATGGTTATTATGCTACTAACTTTGATCCAGATGCAACAATTAATGATGATAGTTGCGTTTATTTGCATCCAATTATTACTGGTATAGTAGATATCCCAGATGATCAAGGGAATAAAGTATATTTAACATTTTCAAAAGCTTATTATGATGATCAAGTTTTACCTAGAGAAACTGAGGGTTATACGATTGAAAGATATGATCCTAATTTATCAAATGATGATTCAATCTGGGTTAATATAACTTCAGGCTTTGCTTATGGTGCTCAAAGCTATACTTATGAAGTTGAAACTCTTACAAATTCAATTGATGAAGGTAATACTGGCTTAAGTACATTTAGAATAATTGCATCTATGGATGAAGGTCTATGGCTATCTCCAATAGAAATGGGATATTCTATAGATAATATAAGTCCTAATAATCCTATAGGTATTTCAGTAACAATTATTAATAATGAAATTAATTTAGAGTGGATACCAAATATTGAATTTGATTTTAGTTATTATAAAATCTATAGAAGAGGTTATGGACAAGAAAATTGGATTTATGATGGAAGTTCTGCATTGAACTTTTATAGTTTATCATATAATCCAGATATAGTTACGGAAATTGTCATTACTGCCGTTGATATTAATCAAAATGAAAGTGGGTACTCAGATTTAGTATCTACAGATGGTCTTAGCGTAGAAAATGTTATTCCTGAAGAGTTTGATTTGTTTTCGTGCTATCCAAATCCATTTAATCCAATTACTAGCATAAGTTACTCTATACCTAGTACAGAAAATGTAGAAATTTCAGTATATAATATTGATGGAACTTTGGAGGATCAGTTGTTTAGTGGTTTGCAAGTTGCTGGTCATTATAAATTAGATTGGAATGCAAGTATTAAATCATCTGGAATATATTTTATACAAATTAGATTTAAAGATGAAATTAGAACTCAAAAAGTACTTTTAATTAAATAGGATTAGATAATGAAAAAATGTTTAATAGTTTTTTTTGTTTCATTTATTTTTTCTCAAGGTGGAGCCTTTAACTTCTCTTTAATTGGTCATTTACCTAGAGGAGAATTCAAAGAAGAATTGAAAAATGATTCAGGTAATGCTTCAAATGGTTGGGGTATTGATTTTAATGGAATATACTATATTAATAATTATTTTGGTATTGGCATAAATGGTGGTAATACTGTATACGGTGTTACTAGGCGTAATATCCCATTTAGTTATTATACTGGAAGTGCTATAACAATTGAGGAAGAAACAAGAAACAATATTGGTTACGGACATATTTTTTTTAAAACAGTTCCCTTTCAAACTAGAGTAAGACCTTATTTTGAAGGATTAATAGGATTAAAAAACTTATATACTACAACTCAGGTAAATAGTGAAAATTGCTATGATGATCCAGACACAGAATATGATGAATGTGAAATTGCAAAATCCACTAATTCTTCTGATTATGTTTTTAGCTATGGTTTAGGTGTTGGTTTTGAAGTGATTTTAATTGAGTCTTCAAATTCAAATTCTGATCATATACAACAGATTGAACATAATTATAATGAAGATGTTAATGGTAAAGATTTTGATGAAGAATTATCATTCATTTTCAGTTTTAGATATTTATATGGGGATGAGGCTCAGTATCTTAAAGCAGGATCAATCGAATATACTGATCCAGAAAATGGACCAGTCCAAACGTCATTTAACTGGAGTAACTCTATGACTGATTTAATTCAAATAAATATTGGACTTCAAGTTAAGTTTTAAAATTATAAAAAAATAATTTCTCCTAACAACGCGGATTTATGTAAATTAAATCAATTAATTTTTGCCGAGGTGGTGAAATTGGTAGACACGCCAGATTTAGGATCTGGTAGCTTATGGCTGTGAAGGTTCGAGCCCTTTCCTCGGTACATCGTTCATCCCCCCCTCTAAAACGAGGGGGTTTTTATTTTTAAACTGTGTTAATTAATCAAATAAAAGCATTAAATCCTTTAATGTGGTTTGTGATATTTAGCACAATATTATTGTATAGTATTCCTTAACATATAGAAGAATGAATACGAAATATTTTAAATACTTATTATTTTTAGGCTATATCTGAAAGGATAAGCGATTCTAAAACAATCGTCTACTTTGTTTGTGTGTTTATAATTAGGTAGCCTTTAAATGTGTGCAGAGATACTATAAGGCTACTTAATTTTTAAAGTGCATATTTTATAAAGTCCTCTTTGGGGACTTTTTTTATTTTTATGTTAAAATAGTTGTTTTACAATTAAAAAATATACTTTATTCTTTGACCTACCAATATATTAATTATTAGATTTCCTTTATAGGAATTGAGTATAAAAAGAAAATGAGTCAAGAACCAATTAAAAATGAAGAACAAAGTACTATCAAAGTATTAGTACATTCGTTTTTTGTTATTCCATTTATTATAGCAGTTTTTGGTGTAATCTTCTTTTTTATGTTCCAAATTTTAATTGATGAATCTGATTCAGCAGATGATTATTTGAACCAAGTCAAAATTGGTTCAGAAACAAAAAGATGGCAGTCTGCTTTTGAACTAGGTAAGATTTTAGCAAATCCTGATTTGAGACCTCAATCAGAAACATTTAAAAAAGAAATGATTGCAACATATAAAAAATCAAAAAATGATAATTATTTAGTTAGAACATATTTAGCATTAGCTATGGGAAGAACATTAGATAAATATTATGGTGATGCATTGATGGTTGGTTTATCTGATGAAAATCCAAATAGTAAATCTGCTGCCATAAATGCATTGGGTATGATTAAATATCAACCAGCTGTAGATAAAATTAAAGTGATTCTTGATACCAGTAACTCATCTGAAGATAGATTAACAGCAGTAATTGCCTTGGGTATGATTGGAGATAAAAGTGTAATCCCAGATTTAAAAAAATTATTAAAAGATGAAGAGCCAAATATTAGATGGGATGCTGCTGTTGCTTTAGCAAAATTGAATGATAAGTCGGGTATAAAAGAACTATTATACTTGTTAGATAGATCATATTTTGAGCAATTTAAAAACGTTGATGACTGGGAAATTGCACAAGCTATGATGGTTTCTATAAAAATGTCAGAAAAATTAATTGATGATAGGTTCATTTCTAAGTTAAAATATATAGCTTTAAATGATGTAAATTTGAAGATTAGAGATAGTGCAATCAAAGTATTGCAAAACACATATAAGGTTAATTTAAATGCCCGATAATAAATTAGAACCTCAAGCTTCAGTAGGTTTGAATGTTGAAAATAATGATACTAATCCAGATGGAGATGTATCAAGAAAAAGTTTTATAGGCTGGATGGCTATAGGCTGGACTGCTTTTTCTTTAGCAACAGGTGGTTTTTTAACTATGATAGTAAGATTCCTTTTCCCTAATGTATTATTTGAGCCCCCACAATCATTTAAGATTGGTTTTCCTGAGGATTTTACAATAGGTGAAATTGATTTAAGGTTTAAAAATAAATATGCTGTATGGATAGGAAGAAATGATGAGGGTATTTATGCTTTATCTACTGTTTGTACTCATCTTGGTTGTACTCCAAATTGGATGGGGACTGAAAGAAAGTTTAAATGTCCATGTCATGGTAGCGGGTTTAGATTCTCAGGAATACATTTTGAAGGTCCTGCTCCTAGACCTTTAGAAAGATTTAAAATCGTTTTGGCAGATGATGGTCAAATTATAGTTGATAAAAGTAAAAAATTTCAACAGGAAAAAGGTGAGTGGGAGAATCCTGAATCGTTGTTAAAGGTATAAAATACAATTATGGCAAATAATAATAAAAATTTCATAGAAAACATTTTAGAAAAAGTCGCAGAAACACAACTTTGGAGATCTATTTTCAGAACTGGTATCCCTAGAGATAGGCGACAAAGGATGATGGCTGTCCTTAATAACGTTTTTTTGCATCTACATCCTGTTAGATTACCTAAGCATGCTGTCAAGGTTAAGTATACTTGGTGTATGGGCGGATTGTCATTCTTTTTATTTTTAATATTAACTATAACAGGCATTTTATTAATGTTCTATTATAGGCCTACTGTTGAGTATGCTTATACTGATATGATTGATTTAGGTGAACAGGTTCCTTTGGGAATTATGAGAGAGATTCATAGGTGGGGTGCTCATGCAATGGTTTTGGCAGTATGGCTTCATATGTTTAGAGTGTTTATGACAGGATCATATAAACCGCCTAGGGAATTTAATTGGGTCGTAGGTGTGTTATTATTAACAATTACATTGTTTTTGAGTTTTACAGGTTACTTATTGCCTTGGGATCAATTAGCAATATGGGCTGTTACTGTAGGATCAAATATGGCTAGAGCTCATCCTTTTATCGGTTCTGAAGGTCCAGGTGCAAGCTTGCTTGCGATAGGTGATATTAATCTTGTTCATGTTGGGTCAGATGTGCGTTTTGCTCTGATAGGAGGTCGATTTGTTGGAGAGGCGACTTTATTGAGATTTTATGTATTGCATTGTATTGGGGTTCCATTTATTGCAGTAATTTTAATGGCTGTACATTTTTGGCGTATTAGAAAAGATGGAGGAATTTCAGAACCTGTTTAATAAATTTTTGCCCGAATGTTAGAATCAATAAAATATATAGTAAACCTTTTGCATGACCCAACAATTGCATTTACATTGATGACTGTTGGTTTCCCATTTGTTTTTCCACCTACAGATTGGTTTGAAAAAAAACATAGACAGTTCCATTTAGATAAGCTTTGGTCTAATACGGGCGGAGTTGTTTTGATGTTATTAGTAGTTGGTTATTTCATATTAGGTTTTACAGACAAAAATGCATATTATATTTTTACAAAACCGGATAATGTTCCAATTATTATAATGGTATTTACTGTTGTATTTTTCTTATGGCTTTCAATGAACCAAGCATATAGAAATGATGAGCGTTTAGATCGTGGAGAAAAGCCTGAAGAATATAATGACCCTAATGATAAAGTTTTAGTATGGCCAGACCTAGTATATAGTGAGTTAATTAGTCTTATTCTAATGACGGTATTTTTAGTCTTATGGTCTGTTTTTATTAAGGCTCCATTGGAAGAACCTGCAAATCCTGCTTTGACGCCAAATCCATCAAAAGCGCCTTGGTACTTTTTAGGGCTTCAAGAAATGTTGGTTTATTTTGATCCTTGGATTGCTGGAATAATGTTTCCATTATTAATAATTATAGGCTTAAGTGCTATTCCATATATGGATATAAATCTTAAATCAAGTGGATTTTATTCATTTAAATCTAGAAGAGCAGCTATATTTGCATTTATGTATGGATGGCTTGTATTGTGGATATTTTTAATTATAGTTGGTACCATTTTGAGAGGTCCAAATTGGAACTTTTTTGGACCATATGATTATTGGGATCCTCATAAAGTTGTTGCGTTAACAAATGTTAATTTATCTGAATATGTATGGGTAAAAGCATGGAATCAGGGTTTACCGTCAAACCCATTAAAAAGGGAATTTTTAGGTTTCATATTAATTATTTTTTATTTTGCAGTTCCTCCATTTTTATTGGCCAAAACAAAATTAAAAGACGTATTTAAGCAATTAGGCCCTGTTAGGTATTCGTTTTTAATGTTTTTTGTTCTTTCAATGTTGTCATTACCTATTAAAATGTATTTAAGATGGTTTTTAAATTTGAAGTATATTGTCTCAATCCCTGAATGGTTCTTTAATATTTAATATTATGAGAAGCGAAAGATATTATAAAGGCAATGTACTTAATAAATGGTTTGCTATTTCAAGCATTCTATTTTTTATATCAATCATTCTTACTTTTATTGATGATAATGATGATGAATTTAAAGAATATCAAAAAGAATTTAGATCACTTGAAGTCCAAACAAGCAAAGATAAATTAGTTTTAGCTCTTGAAAAAGTTAAGCAAGATAGAATTTTATATGAAGAGAAGCTTGTAAATGCTCAGCAAGAATTTAATAATAATAACGCATTACTGATTCAAGCTCAAAAAGATTCAGCTAAATTGAATGGTAAATTTTATAAGGCTAATGCTGAATTTTTGGCTTTTAAAGGTCTATTTGATCAAATTAAGTTTGAGTATGAAGCTGAGATGTTAGATCATCATCATAGTGATGAAAGTCATGATCATGATAATCATAAAAAACATCAATTAAAAAATGAAAAAAAATATTATGATGCAATAGAAAAGTTGCAAGTTTTGAAATTAGAAAAAGAATCTAGGGAAAAACTTAAAAACTTGAAAATTGCTGAAATAAAATCAATTAAATCAAATCTTAAAATAGCTCAAGATGAGCTAAATGTAATTTTAAAAGAAGTAAATATTACTCAATCTAAATTAGAAAAGTTAGATAGAGAGAGTATGTCATTTGAAAATAAAATTGCAGATATAGTTAGAGATTTACCAATCATTGATTTTTTAGATCCATATTATGAAGTCAAGCAGGTTGTCCTTGAAGATATTAAATATGATAATAATTTTAAGTATGTTCCAGTAGTTGATCGTTGTACAAGTTGTCATTTAGGTATTGACAAACCAGGATATGAAGATGCGCCACAGCCATATACAACTCATCCAGATTTAGATTTATATATAACTGATGCGTCTCCCCACCCATTCCAAGAATTTGGTTGTACCTCATGTCATGCAGGAAGAAGTAGGGGAACATCATTTGTATCATCAGCACACACTCCTGAATCTAAGGAGCAACAAGCAGAGTGGGAAGAAAAATATGGTTGGTACTATTTGCCATTATGGACTGAGCCAATGATTCCAACAAAATATACTGAAGCTAGTTGTTTTACTTGTCATCAATCTCAACCTATACTAAATGAAGCTGAAAAATTGACTACGGGTTTAAATTTAATATCAAGTTCTGGATGTAATAATTGTCATCTTATTCAAACCTATGATAAGCAAGGGAATAATGGTCCTCCATTAACTCATTTAGAGAAAAAAGTAGATAAAGATTGGGCTGCAAAGTGGATTAATAACCCTCAAAGTTTTAGATATAATACATGGATGCCACATTTTTTCAATCAAGAAAATAATTCTTCTCCAGAAATGATTAAGAGAACAAATGCTGAAATATTTGCTATTACAGATTATTTATTTGAAAATGATGATAAAGTTAATTTTAATAATTCAAATAAGTATTTGGGTGATTATGAAAAGGGCGAAGAATTATTTAATGCTGTGGGTTGTCGTGGTTGTCATGTAATTGAGGAAGAGAGTGTTGCTCTAGGTGATGTTGATACTAGATATGAAATGGCTCCATCTGAATATGGATATGAGCCTGATCCAAATGGGGAAGGATATGAAGAAACCAATCGATATAATTTATTAAAGTATCAAGGTCCAAATCTTGTTGGTTTGGGATCAAAAACAGATGCTGAATGGGTTTATAATTGGATTAAAAATCCTACAGAATATTGGCCTGAAACTCAAATGCCTAATTTAAGATTAACAAATGAAGAAGCGAGAAATATTACAGCGTATCTTTTATCTTTTAAAAATGAAGATTTTGAAAACATTGAATCTATAAATTATGATCAAGTTGAAACTGAAAATATTGCAAAAAGATGGCTAGTAAAAGCCTTCCCAGAAGCTCAAGCAGTTGAAATGCTTGAAGATATGTCTGAAAAAGAAGTGATTGATTATGTTGCGAAGAAAAGTATTAGCTATTATGGATGTTATACATGCCACAATATAAAGGGTTTTGAAGAAGCTAAGCCAATAGGGGCAGAATTGACTCACCAAGGCTCGAAATCCTATCATAAACTAGATTTTGGTCATATCCATGATATTGGACATTCAAATTATGAATGGTATGAACAAAAATTAGCAAATCCAAGAATTTTTGATAGAGATAAGATTGTAGAACCTGAAGATAAAAGTAGAATGCCTAATTTTTATTTAAAACCTGAAGAAATTGAAGCTATAACGACAGCTATTTTAGGTTTTACAAATAGGCAATTTGGTGAAAACAAAATAACTTACAATCTAGCTGAAGACAAGACGCAATTTGAAGGTCATAAACTTATATATGGTAATAACTGTCAAGGTTGTCATGTTCATGATGAGTTTGGAGGTCAAATTGTAGATGTAATTGGTTCTCAGGATTATGCTCCACCTAATTTAAATACTCAAGGAGTTAAAACTCAGCCAGATTGGTTGTTTGATTTCTTTAATAACCCAAGTACAATTAGACCTCATTTACAGGTTAGGATGCCATCATTTAATTTTACTGATAGTGAATGGAATAGTATAATAAGTGCATTCCAGAGTTTGGAAAATCATAGTTTAGATTTTGAAAACCCACATATTGTTGATAAAAATACTGTTCATTTTAGAGCTGGAGATAAATTGCATGAGTTCGGTGCATGTAATAATTGTCACTTTTATGGAACTACTTTTCCTAAAGGTGAACCACAAACATGGGCTCCAAATCTTGCTATGACTAAAGAACGATTAAGGCCTGAATGGGTAATAGATTGGCTGAAAAATCCACAAGCAATTATGCCTGGTACAAAAATGCCGGCTCCGTATTTACCTGATGCTGATATTTTGTCTACATCTGATGCTGTTGAAACTTGGGGTAAAGATATAGTAAGACTTAATGGTGATAAAGAATTAATGCTTAAAGGTTTAAGAGATTATTTATATGCTATTCCAGGAAAATTGGATATTACTAAGGAAGTTAAAGCATATTTCAAGAAAAATGGTTATGATTTTATGAATCCAGAAGAAGAAGAAGAAGATGATGATGATTGGGATGATGATTGGTAAAAAACCATTTAAAATTTAAATAGGTACAAGAATGTCAAACCAACAAGATAGTTTTTGGTTGCGTATTATTTATATAGTATCTATTACAATATCACTAGTAGTAGCATTCCTTATTTTAGGTCCAAGACCAGAGGGAATGGAAGGGATGTTGGATGTATCGGGACTGCCTTTGGTTAATGCTACTATCAATTTTATAACTACTTTATTACTTCTTTTAGGCTTTTACTATATTAAAATAAGAGATATAAAAAAGCATCAGACTGTTATGCTATCAGCATTCGGTACATCAGCCTTGTTTCTTATTACATATGTAGTTTATCATTGGTTTAAAATGGGTCCTAAACTATATACTGGTGAATGGGTTACATTCTATTATTTTATTTTAATAACCCATATAATTTTAGCAGCTATAATTCTACCTTTAGCATTAATAACTTTATATAGAGGTTGGAATATGCATATAGATAAACATAGAAAATTAGCAAAAATTACTTTTCCTATATGGTTATATGTATCTATAACTGGTATAATTGTTTATTTAATGCTTTATTTGTAACATATGACATTTGGTTATCTAGCTGCACTTTGTTCAGCATTTTTGTGGAGTATTGCAGTAGTAACTTTTAAATCTGTTAGTAAAGACTTATCTCCCTTTTTAATTAATTCAGTTAAAAATTCAATTGCATTTATTTTATTTATTCTAGTTTTTAATTTTCTTGGACTTCCATTTTGGTATGATGGTTTTATATTAAATGATTATTTAATTATAATTGTAAGTGGAATACTAGGAATGGGTATAGGAGATTCACTATTCATATATGCTTTAAGTAGAATAAAAGCAAATCAAGCTGCAATCATTGATACTATGGCTCCTGTAATTAATTATTTTTTATCATTTATAATATTGGGGACAATTTTAAATCTATCTCAAACTATAGGTTCATTGATTGTTATAATAGCTATCTTATTTATAACATATGAAAATAAATTAGATAAAAATCAAGAAAATGTAGATAAAATAGGGATTGCTTTGCAGCTTATTGCTACAGTTACAAGTTGTTATGGAATTGTTTTATTAAAGCCTGTTTTGAATAAGGTGGGTGATTCTATACAATTGCAAATATGGATTACAGTATTTAGATTATTACCTGGTATGCTTATAGCTTGGATTATCTTTTTTAGTCAAAAAAATAGTATGTTATTGTTATTGAAAATTAAAAATAGAGATATATTAAAGAAGATGTTTTTAGGTTCTTTTCTAGGAACTTTTATGGCATTATCATTTTGGATTATTGGCTATGCTAATATTCCCGAACCGCCAATTGCTAGTATAATAGGACAGACTGCAGTTATCTTCATAACAGTTTTTTCTAGCTTCTTTTTAAAAGAAAAAATTACTGTGATTAAATCAATTTCTATCTTGGTAGCTATTTTAGGGGTTGTGATTGTTATATTTTAGTTTTATGCAATTTGGTTGTAATATAGGTTAATAACCCCAAAATAGCAGCACCATTGCTAACATGTAAGGATGTGATTAAAAACTGTTTTAGTGATAAAACTGTAAGTGCCCCTAATCCAATTTGTGTACTTATTAAAAAACACAAAATAATAGAAATATATTTGTAATTATTTTTTTTATATAACAAATATGCAAAATAAAGAATAAAAACAAAAATTACATATCCCCAGCATCTATGAAGATAATGTATAAATAGTTGGCTAGATGTAATAAAATCTAAATCAATACTAGAATCAAAGTTTTGTATAAAACGATTTTCATT
>CAYTPF010000019.1:0-13246 GCA_964439775.1 uncultured bacterium
ACCTGGAGCTTTAACTGCACATACCTTCAAAGTACCTCTTAGCTTATTAACAACTAAAGTTGCCAAAGCTTCACCTTCAATATCTTCAGCAATAATTAAAAGTGGTTTTCCAGCTTGATTAGTTTTCTCTAAAATTGGTAACAAATCTTTCATATTACTAATTTTTTTATCATGAATTAGAATAAATGGATTCTCTAAAACACATTCCATGTCTTCTGGCGAAGTAACAAAATAAGGAGATAAATAGCCTCTATCAAATTGCATTCCTTCAACAGTTTCTAAATATGTCTCAGCTGTTTTTGCCTCTTCAACCGTAATAACACCTTCATTACCAACTTTTTCCATCGCATCAGCAATCAAATCACCAATTGATTTATCATTGTTGGCTGATATTGTCCCAACTTGAGATATCTCTTCTTTACCACTAACTTTTTTACTTATTGATTTTAGATAATCTGTTACTTGAGAAACAGCATTATCAATACCTCTTTTTAAATCCATTGGGTTTGCACCAGCAGTAACATTTTTTAATCCTTCATTAATTATAGCTTGTGCAATAACCGTAGCAGTTGTCGTTCCATCACCAGCAACATCAGAAGTTTTAGATGCTACCTCTTTTACCATTTGTGCACCCATATTTTCTGTTGGATCTTCTAACTCAATTTCTTTAGCAACAGTTACACCATCTTTGGTAATAGTTGGGGCACCAAACTTTTTATCAATTATGACATTTCTTCCTTTTGGACCTAATGTCACTTTTACAGCATTTGCAAGTTTATCAACACCTTCTTTAAGAGTTGATCTTGCATCTACATTATATTCTATTATTTTAGACATTTAATTCTCCTTTAAAATTACATTATAGCTAAAATATCGCTCTCTCTCATAATTAAATATTCAGTACCATCAACAGTAATCTCTGTACCTGAGTACTTTCCATATAATATTGAATCACCTTTTTTTACTGTTAATTTAATTAAGTTACCTGAGTCACTTATTTTACCAGGGCCTGTAGCAACTATTTCACCTTGTTGTGGTTTTTCTTTTGCTGTATCGGGTAATATAATTCCTCCATTAGATACTTCTTCAGCATCTTGAGCTTTTACAACTACCCTATCTTCTAATGGTTTTATTTTCATAGTGTTCTCCTCTATGAATTAATTGTTAAATAAATTATTACAATCTTAAATAACACAAACTTCATACCAATACAACGAATCTGTCTTTATGTCAGTTAAGTACTATGCGCCCGTACTGCCAAAGCCACCTTCACCTCTAGAAGTTTGGCTTAAATCTTCTTTTAATTCAAAGTAAATCGGAGAGCTATCTGAAGATACTATTTGAAATAATCTTGTACCGGCTTCTAATTTAAATTCAAAATCTTTTATATTATCACAGACTGCCATAATTTCACCTCTATAGCCACCATCTATTAATCCAATTGAATTTGCCATTCGTAAAGGTGTTTTTGAAATACTTGACCTTGGAAATAAATAATATGCTTTTCCATCTTCAGGCTCACATTGAATTCCAAATTTAACTTTTTTGGTTTCACCAGGAGAAAATTGTATGTCCTCAAGTACATACAAATCTAAACCTGCATCACCATCATGAAAATGTCCATGTTTCTTATAAAATTTTTGAGCTACAGGATTTATTGGTTTTATAAATAATTTCATTTTACCTACCTATCATTTAGCGTGATCAGGGATCAACCCAATCACCATTATCTTTTATTAATTCAATTAATGCCTCATCAGCTACTTGCATAGGGACATCTCTATTTACTACCTCTTGTTTTTTATACAATGATATCTTTCCTATTCCAGTACCAACATATCCATAATCAGCATCGGCCATTTCTCCTGGGCCATTAACAATGCAACCCATAATACCTATCTTTAAACCTTTCAAATGCTGAGTCTTAGATCGTATCCTTGCTGTCACTTCTTGTAAATCAAAAAGCGTTCTTCCACATGATGGACAAGAAATAAACTCAGTTTTAGTTATACGAGTTCTTGTAGCTTGCAAAATACCAAATGAAGTTTTATTTATATCAGATATATTACAAGAATTTGACATATTTAATAATATGCCATTACCTAAACCATCAACCAATAAACCACCGATATCTGTTGAAGAATACAATTGCAATTCTTCAATAGATAAATTTTCATACATTCTATTAATAACAACAGGAACAAAACATTTTGAATTTATCAACTTAATAAACAATCTGCGTAATTCTGCTAATCCATGAATATTTTTAGTAAAAATAATTAAAACTATCGTTGAATCGTTTTTAATTTTCTTTATAAAATCTCCTGTTAAATCAGAAAATTCAACTTTTAAAAAATTTAATTTTGGATGATTATTTTTCTGATTTGATAGATATTCAGCTTTATTATAAAGTGGAAAACAAAAATTTTGATTGCGTTGCCAAAATTTATAATCTTGAATAACACCTAAAGTTCCTGGAATATTAAAATTAATTTCTGATTTACCAATATAAATATAATCAGATCCCATTTCACTTATTTCCCATTTATCTGATTCTAATATATATTGATAACCTAATTTTTGAATGAGATTTTCATTTATTTTTGATTCTTTAGTTAAATCAATTAAGACTCTAGGAACATTTTCACCACCTAAATTGTAAACCTGGTTATTTTTAAAACTATTATATTTAAATGGGTTTATTGGATTATTTTTAACATCTAATATTTTTCTATGTTTTTTCCTTTCTAAATAACGATTTACCAATACTTTTGCTACAGGAATTTCGTATTCAGGCTCTTCTGTCAAAGAGACCCTTACAGTATCTCCTAAACCATCTTCAAGTAGAGTCCCAATTCCTACTGAAGATTTTATTCTTCCATCTTCACCTTCTCCTGCTTCAGTAACACCTAAGTGTAATGGATAATGCATGTTCTCAATATCCATTCTACTAACTAATAATCGATAAGCCTGTACCATTACAATAGGATTACTTGCTTTCATTGATAAAACAACATTATGATAATTTTCATCTTGACAAATTCTTAAAAACTCTAATGCTGATTCTACCATACCTAAAGGAGTGTCTCCATATCTACTTAAAATTCTATCTGATAAAGAACCATGGTTAGTACCAATTCGCATTGCAGTTCCATACTCTTTGCATACTTTTATTAATGGAATAAAACGATTCCTTATTCTATCAATTTCATTTTGATATTCTAAATCTGAATATTCAATATAATTAAATCTTTTTGAATCTGCATAATTTCCAGGATTAATTCTAACTTTTTCAACAATCCTAGCAGCAATCAACGCGGCATTTGGCGTGAAATGTATATCTGCTATTAGTGGCGTATTATAGCCTAAGTTATTCAGTTTCTTTTTAATATTTTGTAAATTTTCTGCTTCTTTTCTACTAGGAGCAGTTATACGAACATAATCAGAACCAGCATCTATCATTCGAATTGATTGTTTTACTGTTTCATTAGTATCTAAGGTATTTGTTGTGGTCATTGATTGTATCCTTATAGGAAAGTTATGTCCTAATGGGATATCACCAATGTTAACATCATTTGTTTTACGCCTTTTGTATTCAACTAAACTATGACAATAATTCATATTTTATTTTATTAATTTTTTTGCTTCTTCTACTTCCGGAAAATAATTATTCAATTTTATGATCATTTTATACTGATTTTTGGCTAAATCCATCATACCTAATTTATCATATGTTTTACCTCTAATCATATATGTTAAACCAAGCAACCAATCAAATTCCATATGATAATTATTAATTATCCAATCTGTTTTCTCAATTACTTCCTTATTTTTATTACTATTAAAAAGATGAATAGATTCAATATATTTCAATTTCAATTCACACTCATTCTTTTGCAGGTAATTACCCTTTCTAGTAAATTGTTCTAATGTTGGCCACATCAATTCTAATTCTTCCCAACGATTTAATTTTGCTAAAGTTTCCGCTTTCAAAAACGCAAAAAATGGATGTCCTGGAAATTGTTCAACTAATGGAGTTATTGTACGCAAAGCATTATGATAGTCTCTTTCTAAATATAAATATATATATGTTAAAATATTCGCGGATTCAATCCATGCAAACTCAGAGCTACTTAATGCCAACTCTAAATTTTCTTTACCAACTTCACAATCAGCTTCAAAGCCCATCATCTTTCCACCCATTTGAATAGGTATAGAGCTAATACATAAAAAATATTCTATTAGTCCTTTAGTTAAATAATAATCATACAATAAAGGGTTTATTTTATTTGATTTTCGTAAATAACGAAATCCTCTATATGATGATGACATTACACCAAGCCAATCTTTATGGGCCAAAGATACTCTAGCTCTCATACCATATGTACTACCAAGATATAAATAATATTCTGCATTTTGAGGATATTCCTTCAATAGATTCTTATAATGACGAATATTTTTTTTAGAACCGACATTTATTGCATTATAGGATTCATCATAACCAAATTCTGTTTGATTATATAGCCAATCAACTATAACTGTTAAAAATGGTGAAATTGGATTATATGGATCAATTTTATTTATGGAATCTAATTTAGACTTAGAAGATATAAAATTATAGTTATACAAGTCACTTATCGCATTATCTAATAATGTATCTAAATTAGTTTCTGTTGAACAAAAAACAAAAGATATCAAACAAAAATACTTTTTAAAAAACTTAATCAAAAATATGTCTAAAAATTATTTGGCTAGTCTCCTCAATCAATGAATTACGTTCAGAGTCTCTCATTTTCATTAAAGTTTCATAACCTTGTTTTGACTCCTTAGACCAATTTTCATTAAACTTTCCAGATTGAATATCTTCAAGAACAATTTTCATTTTATTGCTAATTTCTCTATCTATCAGCTTATTACCTATTTGATAACCACCGTATTCAGCCGTATTGCTAATTGCCGAATTCATATAATCAAAACCTTTTTCAAAGAATAGATCAACTATCATCTTTACTTCATAAAAACATACAAACCATGCTACAATAGGTTGATAGCCAGCATTAACTAAAGTCTGAAATGCCATTTGAATTAATTTAGGGATACCACCACACAATATAACTTGCTCACCAAATAAATCAGTTTCACATTCTTCCTTAAATGTTGACTTAAAGGCACCAACTCTAGTTCCACCAATATAATAACTATATGATAATGCAATATCAAAAGCTTTTCCAGAGGAATTGTTTTGAACTGCAATTAGATTAGGTACTCCAGAACCATTTATATATTTTTCTCTTACTAAATATCCAGGTCCACTTGGTGCTACCATAATGACATCAACATTTTTAGGTGTACAAATCTTTTTATAATGGATATTATATCCATGAGAAAACAATAAAATTTGATTAGATTTTAAAAATGGTTTAATTGAATTTGAAAAAACTTTACTCATAATTTCATCTGGAATTAAAATAGAAATCAAATCAGCCCAGTGTACTAATTCTTTTATAGTACAATGCTTCAAACCATCATTAATAACAATATCAATTGAATCACTTTTACGCCTTAAACCTATTTGAACATTTAAATCATTATCTAATAGATTTAGAGCCTGAGCCCTACCTTGGTTACCATATCCAATAATGCCAATTTTCTTGTTTTTGAGTAAATTAACATCTACATCACTATTTTGATAAATTTTCAAGATTCTATAGCTTTTTATTAATTAGTAAAAATCCAAATTTTGGCTTCACTAAAATTATTAAAACCGGTAATAATATTAATGATCCACCCAATGCTACTATTAAAATTATAGTTCCTAACAAACCAAATTCAAAATTAGGAACATACTGTGAAAATAATAATACAATAAAGCCAAGTGAGATTACTATTGTAGTACTAATAATTGCCTTTCCTGTAGTTAATAATGTTTTTGTAATTGCTAAATTATAATCACCCTTATTTCTCATATACTCTTGTCTAAACCTTGCTAAAAAATGTATTGTATCATCAACTGCAATACCAAGAGCTATTGAAAAAGTCATTGCTGTAGATGGCCTCAAAACAATATTAAAAACACCCATTACTCCACCAGCAAACATTAATGGAATTAAATTGGGGAGAATTGATAATAAAGCCAATCTTTTAGAGCCAAATAAAAACATCATAGAAAAGAAAATTACTATTGAGGCTACAATAAAACTTGTCATTAAGTTTTTAACCATATATTTATTTGACTTCAACATAACAATAATGCTACCAGTTATTGAAATTTTACAATCATCTGGCAGTATAGAATTTGCATAATAATGTATTCTTTTTTTTGTATACTCAGCTTCATCAGTTTTCCCAGCTATAGCTCGGCAAGTAATCCTACCCTTATTTAGTTCTGGCAATAAAAATCCTCTGAAAGCATCTTCTTCAAATGATAAATATGAATTGATTTCATCATATGAAAATGGGATCTCATAGGAACCATTCAATTCATTGTTAACGACTTTCACGATATCAACAACAGATTTTACCGAACCAATTGTATAAATTTGTTTTACACTATCCTGAAATTCCTCAATTGCGTTTAGTAAATCTGGATCTATAAGCCCATTTTCTCTATCAGTTTCAATAATTATTTCTATTGGAAATACCCCACCTAAATTATTATCAACAAATTTAATTGATTCATAAATTTTATTACCTGGTCTAAAATCATCAAATACAGAAGAATTATTACTTACATGTAAAATTCCATATATCGATATAACAATAATTAACAATGTTGATAATAAAATTTGTTTAGGGTAATTAAAAATCCAATAATTAATTGATTCAGCCAATTGTAAACGTCCACCTTTGACTAATCGTCTTATATGTTTTTTACTGGGCTGGTTAATAAAACTCAAAATTATAGGTAATAAAACAATAGTTACTACAAACATTAAAATAACGCCCAATCCAACTAAAAATCCAAATTCTCTAATAATTTTAATATTTGTTAAACATAATGAGAAAAATCCAACAGCTGTTGTAAAACTAGTAAGAAATAATGCGTATCCAATTTCTTTGATAACTTGATAAATAGCCTTTTCTTTATTTAATCCTTCTTTTAAACTTTCATGATACTTTATTAAAATATGAATGCAATCAGATACACCAATAATGGTAAGCAAATTAAATGTCAAATACGATATAACATTAATACTAATATTAGATATTGCCATAATCCCAGATATCCAAATCAATGTAACACCTATTGCTAATAATGATAATAAAACACATCTTATCTGTCTAAATACATAGAATAAAACTATTGCTGATACTATAAAAGCAATAGGTATAAAAATATCTCTCTCTGACATCACAAACTCAACATATTCAGTTCTTATAAATGGGATTCCAGCAAGATAATATTCCATTGAAGAATTATTTAAAACTTTATATACTTCAGTTAATACTATTTTTCTATTTTCATGATCACTTATATGATTTTCTAACTTTACAACAATTGTTCCTATTCTACCATCTTTAGCTACAAAAATATTTGATAAAACGGGATTATCAATAACTTCTTTTGCCTTAATGTTCCATTCTTTCTCATCGTAATCTTCAAAATCATCATCTATAAAAGATAATACGCTTTGCACATTTTCAACACCTTCGATAAAACTTAGATCATCTGATACAATATTTAATTCATCAAGGAAATCTTGATCTAAACAATTTGGACATTCATAAACTATAAACAAATTAGATTCTTCTTTTGGAAAATCACGAAGCAATTGTTCATATAGATCTTTAGCTGGGTCTTTGTCAGGAAAAAGTTGTTCTAGAGAAAAATCTGTAACAATTTTTTGTTCAGAGAAAAAAGCTATATAAGCAAAAAAAGATGTTATAACAAATAATACTATCAATATAGTTCTAGAATATTCTAGTATTTTTTTACTTATAATTTCTGGTAACATTTATTTAAATATTTTAGTTAAAACTGTAGATAATTTTTCAATATCTTTTTCTGTATTGTAAACTTGATACGATACTCTGAGAATACTCATGTTTTTCCATTTAAAAACAGGTATTTCTATCTTGTACTCATTAATTAAAGTTGTTTTTAAATTTACATGGTCAATATTTGGCATTACCATTGATGCCATTTGACCTAACATATTATTAGGACAAATTTCCATTTGACTTGTAATATCATTTACAATATTTCGAATAATAGGAATCTTACTTTGACAATGCATTCTACCATCTATCATTTCTTTAGTTTGATGCATTTTCAGTGCTGAAGGCAAACAAAAATATGCTGACATATCTCTAGTGCCCCACCATTCATGATTATTAATAAATTCAGATAAATTTGAATTAAAATCTCTCCATCCCCACCCAATGATTAGGGGATCAATTGAATCTTGGAAATTTCTTCTAACATAAAGAAAACTAACGCCTTTTGGGGTACATAACCATTTATGACAAGTCCCAATATAAAAATCGGGGTTTAAATCTTTAATATCTAATTGAATATGTCCAGGTACATGAGCACCATCAATTATAGTTATAATATTGTTTTCTCTAGCATACTTACATAAATCTTCAACAGGGAAAATTATACCTGTTGGACTAGTGATATGACTAATAAAAAGAATTTTTGTTTTTTGAGAAATACTATTAACTATCGTTGAAAATATATCTTTAGAAGATTCTATAGGGAATGGCAATTCTACTCTTTTATAATTGGCACCTTTTTTTTCAGTAATAAACTCCCAAGCTTTATCCATAGCTCCATATTCATGATCAGTTGTTATGATTTCATCTCCTCTATCTAATTGTAGAGATCTTATAACTTCGTTAATTGCAGTAGTAGGATTATCAAGTAATACAATATCATCTGATGATGTGTTTAAAAAATCTGCTAATTTAGATCTTGAGAGTGCTAATAACTTAGGAACTTTTTTTTCAATAAAATCTACTGGTTGATTTTCTAATTGATATTGATATTGAATATACTCATTCATCACTTTTTTCGTACAAGCACCAAATGAACCATGATTTAAAAAGGTTATATCTTTATTTAAATTAAATTTATCTATCATTTTTTTATTAAAAACTATATCTAAAATTAAATCAATAATATTTATTATTAAATATGAAAAAGCCTCATTAATTAAATGAGGCTTTCATTTTACGACTATTATCAAATATTTATTTTATGTTAATTTGCTTCAATTTAGGTTTAATTGCTTTTATTTTATTTATATTTATTGATAATACTCCATTTTCTAAAGAAGCACTGATCTTATCTTTATTAATATTTTCAGGCAAATAAAAACTCCTTTTAAAATTACCATACTCTATCTCTCTACAGTACCACCTATCATCGGAATCTGATTCAAGTTTTCTATTACCTTCAATTACAAGCATATCTTCATCAATAGATATATTAACATCTTTTTTATCTATGCCAGGCATATCAGCAATTATTTTATAAGAATTATCATATTCTTTTATATCAAACGATGGCGACCATTCACTACTATATTGATCATTTTTAATATAACTATCTATTAAAAAATGATTATTTAAAATATTATCCATATTATTAAAAATATTATATAGTGAATTTTCTTTTTTCCATTTTATGAGTGTCATTTTTTTCTCCTTTTATTTTCAAATTAAACTCAACCATAAAATTGCAATCAATATACCAAACCAAAATCCAAACATTGATACAGACAAATTGTCATCACATACTGACAATTTGTCTTTTATGGTTTTAAACTTATGTCAAAATATCTAACATTTTTTTACATTTAACGTTTTGTATGTTAATATAAGATTGTATATTTTTTTATATGTTGTATACTCTTAAATATTTGGTGCATTTCTGTATTTTAATATCATTTATAATTGCTCATGGAGATGAGAACTATATTAAAATTAATATTAATTCCATTGAAGATCTAAAAATGCTATCAAGAATGGATGTCAATCTTGATCATCATCGCAGTCTTGATGACGTAAATGCGTATGCATCCGATGAAAAGATAATAGAATTAGAATCCAATGGTTTCAATATTCAAATTATAGAAAATAACGCATTTTCATATTTTAACGAATTGCGTGACAACCCTATCCATCTAGATAATCCCATGGACTTATATCATAATTATTCTGAACTTACATTATTTCTAGAGAATATTGCTAGTCAATTTCCGAATATCACCAATTTATTTTCAATTGGTCAAAGTGTTCAAGGTAGAGAATTATGGGTTATGGAAATATCTAATAATCCTGGAGAAAATGAAATTGAACCTGAATTTAAGTATATTGCAAATATGCATGGAGATGAAACTCCTGGTAGAGAATTTTCACTATATTTAATTGAATGGCTATGTAATGGCTATAATAACAATGATAGAGCTACAGACTTAATAAATAATACTGCTATCTATATTATGCCTAGTATGAATCCTGATGGCTTTGAACTTGGCCAGAGGTCTAATGCAAATGGTGTTGATCTTAATAGAGATTTCCCAGATCAATTTGATGATCCACTTAACACATTAGATAATAGGCAACCTGAAACCCGTGCTGTAATGCAATGGTCTTGGAATCATAATTTTGTATTATCAGCAAATATGCATTCTGGTGCACTTGTAGCCAATTATCCCTTTGATGGCCCCTTTACAGGTCAATACTCTGCAACACCTGATGATCCTACCTTTATTGATTTAGCATTAACATATTCAGAAAATCATGAGAATATGTACAATAGCACTGTGTTTGATAATGGTATTACTAATGGAGCTGAATGGTATGCTCTTAGTGGTGGGATGCAAGATTGGAATTATATATGGGAAAATAATTTTGAAATAACATTAGAACAATATAATACAAAATGGCCTAATGCTAATTTACTTGAACAATTATGGCTAGAGAATAAAGAATCTATGATTTCTTATATAGAAAAAGTACATAGTGGTATCCATGGCATCGTAACTGATATAGAAACTGGCGAACCTTTAAATGCTGATATTATTGTAGAGAATATTGATTACAGCATTAAAACTGACCCTGAAAATGGTGATTATTATAGATTATTAACTCCAGGTGAATACATAATTTCTTTTCAAGCTATTGGTTACATTTCTCAACAACATCAAATTATCATTAATGACAGTCTAGAATTAAATATAGCCCTCCAGCAAGATCCAAATTTAGAATTCGCTGATATTGAAACATTTGAATCTAATGGATTCAACCAATATAATTGGGAACTTGAAGGGAATTCAAATTGGCAAATTGAGAATCTTTCTACCATAGAAGGGAATTATTGCGCAAGAGCAGGAGAAATTAATGCCAATCAACAAACTTTACTATCTATTACATTAGATGTTATAAGTGATAGCGAAATATCTTTTTATAAAAAAATATCTTGTGAAGATGTAGGGCAAATTACAGGTAATTATTATGACTACTTAGCTTTTGAAATTGATGGAATAGAACAAGAAAAATGGGCAGGTTATCAAGATTGGTCATTATCATCATATCCTGTTAATGCTGGGCAAAGAACATTCACTTGGAGATATTTAAAAGATGGTGGTGTTAATGCTGGAGAAGATACTGCATGGATAGATTATATAGTTTTTCCTAATCTGATAGATGATATAACTCTAGGAGATATTAATTTTGATGAGGTTATAAATATTTTGGATATTGTTATTTTAGTTAACTTTATTTTAGATACAAATGAACCAAATAACAATGCATTTATAGCATCAGACATTAATGGAGATAACTTACTTAATATCTTGGATATTGTACAGCTAATTAATATTATACTAAATTAATTTCTACTTTTCAGAATCTATTCCTAAAAAATTTTTTACTTTTTCTTCAATCTCTTCTTTTACATTTGGATTATCTAAGATATATCTCTTAGCATTTTCTCTACCTTGACCAATTTTATAATCATTATATGAAAACCAGGCACCAGTTTTATTAACAACTTCAGCTTGTAAAGCTAGATCTAATAAATCTCCTTCGTAAGAAATTCCTTTACCATACATTATATCAAACTCAGCTAGTCTAAAAGGTGGAGCTACTTTATTTTTAACTACCTTTACTCTAGTTCTATTACCAACAACTTGGTCACCCTCTTTAATTTGACCTATACGCCTAATATCCATTCTTAATGAAGAATAAAATTTTAATGCATTACCTCCCGTTGTTGTTTCTGGACTACCAAACATAACACCAATTTTCATTCGAATTTGATTTATAAAAATAACACAAGTCGTAGATTTAGAAACTGTACCCGTCAATTTCCTAAGCGCTTGAGACATCAATCTTGCTTGTAAACCAACATGAGTATCACCCATTTCGCCATCAAGTTCAGCCTTAGGAACCAATGCCGCAACCGAATCAATAACAATTACATCTAAAGCTCCTGATCTAACGAGAGTTTCACAAATATCTAATGCTTGCTCTCCCGTATCTGGTTGAGATATAAGTAACTCATCAGTATTAACGCCCAAATTTTTTGCATAACTAGGATCAAATGCATGCTCGGCATCTATAAAAGCAGCATGACCTCCTTTTTTTTGAGCTTCAGCAACAATATGCAATGTCAAGGTTGTTTTTCCAGATGATTCTGGTCCATAAATTTCTATAATTCTTCCTTTTGGTACACCACCAATACCCAATGCAGAATCTAATGATAATGAACCTGTTGGTATAGAATCAAGATTCATAATATGACCATCATTCATTTTCATAATTGAACCCTTACCAAACTGACGTTCTATTTGACTTATTGCTAAATCTAAACTTTTATTTTTTGTCTTTGATTCTGTTGCCATAATTTTTCCTTTTTTAAAGAGTAAATTTTTCTAATAATGTATAATTGGGTCCTTCAGGTTGCAATTTGCTTTCAAATAAACCAATAGAATTTACATTTATTTCTATAGGTTCATACAAGGCATTTAAATAATTCTGAAGTTTTAAGTTTTTATAATCCATTAAAGATGTAGAACGTCCTATAGTAATATGCGGTATATATATACCTTCATTTTTTGATTTAACATACATATTCAAAAGTTTATTAAGTGAATTATGCATACCTTCGAGATAATGCTTCCCCTGCTCAACACCTAACCAAAATACTCTTGGATATGTATCATTAGGGAAAACACCTGTTTTTTCAATAGAAATTTTAAACGGTTCTACTAGATATAAACTTTTAATTTTATCA
>CAYTPF010000020.1:0-13096 GCA_964439775.1 uncultured bacterium
TTTAGTTTTTATTGATGTATATAGTACACAAGCGTTTTATTATGCATTATATTTGACTCAATTACTTTTTTACCATCAATTATATATTGATCAAAATTATTAAATATTATTGAATCTTCAATATTATTTACATTACTTATGATCCAATTATTAAATTCATTATTAACGATAGGATAGATATTAAAATCTAAATTTGCGTCATTAATTGTTTGAGTAAAAATATATTTTAATATTTCTTTTACTATCCCTTCAGGATCGTCCTCAGTATTCAAAAGCCATTTTTGTAATTTAGGATATTTTTTTGATACTTGTCTATTTTCAAAGGAGCATTTAAATGTAAATAATTCGAAAAAGATGTAATTTGTTTTGTTAATATTTATTGGATGTTTTAATAATGATGAGTATGGTATCGAATCATTTGTATTAAAGCTATCAGGTATTTTATCATTTAAATTGAAATTTTTATGAGATGAGAAAAAATAATTATCATTTTTTTTTTGAATTTGATGTTCAATTTTCCAATCAACTGAATTAGGTAATGAGAAATCATCATTTTGCAAATCTTTTAAATCACCATTAGCACTATAATTAATATTAAAACTACCATTTGGTTCTATTTTTATTAAAAAAATATGCTCAACACAGCTAGGAAATAGTAAAAGAAATATTAGATAGAGTAATTTATTGTTCAATGATTTAATTAAATGTATAATAATATTTGTAATTTAGTAATAATATATATTGTTTAGAAAAATTCTTTATAAATATATTAGGTGTCAAAAAAATTAAATAACTGAAGTATTTGGCCCGTTCGTCTAGTGGTTAGGACTCAGGGTTTTCATCTCTGCAACAGGGGTTCGATTCCCCTACGGGCTACAAAAGGTGTTCAGATTTATCTGAACACCTTTTTGTTAACTATTTATATATATGACTTCATTATTAACATCATTAAAACTTGTTTATTATTTAATATTTTATAATAAAAATTCTCTTAAAAATATTACAATAGTAGATGATGTATATAATGGTAAATCATCAGATAAAATTCCATTTAAATTATTTTCTCCTAATAAACCTAAAAAACAAATTTTGATTATATATCCTGGAGCATCACCAACGGCTGAAGAGCATCCAGGTTTAATCATGTTAGGTTGTGTATTATCTCAAGCTGGTTATACGGTTTATATACCCAGAATACCATCTCTTAAAAAATTAATTATACAACCAACAATTGTAGATGATTTTGGATATTTTTATTCTTGGCTTATTAAAAATAAAAATATTAAATCTAATAATATATCATTAATAGGAATAAGTTTTGGTGGAGCTATTACATTAAAACTTTTCACATCAAAGAAATTTCAAAATCAATTACCAAAATCAATTATTACTTATGGCACTTATTTTAATTTTGAATCAGTATTAGATTTTTTTAGTACTGGAAAAATTTTAATAAAAAATGAAGAAAAAAAAATCACACCTCATCCTTGGGGATTAATAGTTATGTTTTATAATTATTTATCTACAATTAAATCTAATCTTAAAATTAAAGATATTAATAAGATATTAGCTTTTCAAATTAAAGAAAAAGAAGAAGAAATAGAAAAAAATATTTATAAGCTTGATTCAAAAGAGCAAATTATAACAAGAAAAATTTTAGAATGTCAAGTAGATGAGGAGTTAATTAATTATATTAAATTGATAAAAGAGAAAAATCAAGATATTTTCAATTCTTTGTCTCCTAAATCATGGAATCAAAAAATTAAGATTAAAACATTTATTTTTCACGGGGCTAATGATTCTATGATTCCATTTACTGAAGCTGTAAAATTATCAAATTCAATTCCAAATTCTGAGTTATTGATTTCTTATTTATATGAGCATAAAGAAATAGCAGAAGATAAAAGTTTTTTTGTAAAAATATTAGAATTAGGAAAAATTCTGAAATTTTTCTACAACTTTATTGCATATAATGAAAATTAAATCATTTATAGGTGGTTATGATAAGAACTTATCTTATTTAATATGGTGTGAAAAAACTAAACATACTGCATTAATAGATGCATCTGTTAAACCAAATAAAATGATTGATTTTATTAAATCTGAAAAATTAATTTTAAAAAAGATTTTTATTACACATAGTCATTTAGATCATATTTATTTCATCAATGATTGGATTAATTATAATAATGACATATTATTGTATGGATATAATTCTAAAATAGAAAAAATAAATAAAAAGATATATCAAATTACAAATCATGAAGTAATAAATGTTGGAGAAGAGTTAATTACATCTTTATATACGCCTGGACATTATTGGGATAGTATGTGTTTTTGGAATCAATCTAAAAAATGTATTTTTACTGGAGATACGTTATTTGTTGGTAGAACTGGTAGAGTTAAAAGTAAAAAAAGTAGTATATCAGAATTATATAACAGTGTATATAATATTTTATTTAAGCTACCAGTAGATACAATGATTTATCCAGGTCATCATTATGGACATATTGAAAAAATATCATTTAAGGATAATAAAAAAATTTCTAATTTTTTCAACTGTAATTCTGAAAATGAATTTATCAAAGTAATGGAGCAATTTGAAAAAAATAGATAGAGATTTTATTATTTTTTTAATAATAATGTATTAAGTAATATGCTTAAAGAAGAAAGAGTCATTGTTAATCCCGCAATCATTGGATTTAATAAATAACCATTAAAAAAGTATAAAATTCCCATTGCAATAGGAATTGATATAATATTGTAAGCAAAAGCCCAAAAAAGATTTTGTTTGATTTTTTTGATGATCTTTTTACTTAGCTTCAAGGCTTCTAAGATACTCATTATATTTTGATTAATTAAAACAACATCAGAAGTTTCAATTGCAACATCTGTACCTGAACCAATAGATATGCCAATATCAGCTTGAGCTATTGCGGGAGCATCATTTATTCCATCACCAACCATAGCTACAATTTTTTTTTCTGATTGTAATTTTTTAATTAATTTAGATTTACCGGATGGTAATACATTTGAAACAACATTTTTTATACCTAATTGATTAGCAATATGACTTGTAGTAATTTCATTATCTCCACTTAGCATCCAAACATCTAAGCCAGATTTTTGCATTTTATATACAGTAGCTTCACTTTCAGGTTTAATTTCATCTTCTAGTGCAACAAGGCCAATCCAATTTTGATCTGATGCACAATGCATAATTGATTTACCTTGACGTCTTAATGCAAGATCTTTATTTATTGCATCTTCAGGGATGGTAATTTTTTTATTTTTTATATAATCAATTTTTCCAATAAATATATTATTGCCTTCAATAGTTCCGATAATACCTTCACCAGGGAGAGTTTCAAAATCAGTACATTCAAATAAAGTAATCTGTTTATTCTTGGTGAATTTCATTATTGCTTTTGAAAATGGATGATCTGAAGCATTTTCAATAGAACATAAGATTTCTAGAAAATCATTTTCAGTTCTTTTGGTATATAAATCAGAAACGAACATATCACCTTTTGTAAGTGTTCCTGTTTTATCTAATACAATTGTATCAATTTTGTGCATTATTTGAAGAATTTTTGAAGATTTAAAGTGAATTCCTCTTTCAGATGCTATTCCACTACCTACAAGTATAGCTGTTGGTGTAGCAAGTCCAAGAGCACAAGGACAAGCAATAATCAAAACTGAAATTAATATATTAATGCCGAAAGCAAGATCATTGGTAATTATATACCAATAGATTGAACTTAAAATTGCTAAAAAGCAAACTATTGGTACAAATATATATGAGATTTTATCTACTATTTTTTGTATTGGCGCTTTTGTTGCTTGAGTTTCCTCAACTAATTTAATTATTCTAGAGAAAATAGTATCTTTACCCAAAGTTTCAGCTTGAATAATAAGTTTACCATTACCATTTATTGTTGCACCCAGTACTTTATCATTAACTTTTTTTTCAATTGGAATAGATTCTCCAGTTATAGCAGATTCATCAACAAATGAATGACCTTCAATAATTATACCATCAACTGGAATTTGTCCTCCTGGTTTTACCATTACCCAGGATCCAATATTAATTTTATTAATATTGGTTTCTACCCATTGATTATTTAGTTCTATGAATCCAGTCATAGGAGCAGTTTCTAATAATTTCTTTAGAGATTTCTTTGTATCTATTTTTGCTTTTTTTTCTAAATAACGACCAATTGTAATGAAAAGAATTATTACTCCAGCACTTTCAAAATAGAGTTTGTTAAATCCTGTAATATTAAGTTTATATAATAAGTTTATAGATGATATTATTGAATAAATATACGCAGAACCTGTTCCAATAAGAATTAGTGAATTCATATCAGGTCTTAATCTAATGATCGAGTTTAAACCAAATTGATGATATTCTCTTCCAATAACCATTAAAGCTGTACATAAAATTAGTTGTATAAAAATTGATAATATTGAAATTTCAATATTATTCATCATTTCATACATGGAAAAAATGAATAATGGAACTCCAAAAATTAGAGTATTAATAAGTTTTTTAATTAAAACATCATTATGGTTAATAGTATCATTATCAGCATCAATAATTAAATCAAAACCTGCTTTATCTAAGATGGATTTAAATAAAGAAGGGGATAGTGAATCGTCATATTCAATAGCTACATTCTCTAATGGCAGATTTACTGATACAAAATTAACTCCTGATATATCATAAAGAGTTTTTTCAATAGTACTAACACAACTATTACAGTGCATCCCTTTTATTTTAAATATTGATTTCATATATTTAATGGAATTTAATAAAAAAGGGTGGCTATTAAACCACCCTTTTTTAATAATCAATTGCTAAAATATTATGATTCTAGTATTGTATTTACAATAATTATAACATCTAATATATCTATATAATTATCAATATTTAAATCGCCTAGTTCAAATTGCAATCCAGAAGGATATATTTCATTTAAAATAATTTCAATTAAAATGATAATGTCAGATATATTTAGATATTCATCGCAATTTAAATTTCCGATGGAAGGTTCTTGACAAAAATTTGTAGTTGAGGTATTAAAAACACCATTTCTTTTAAGATTTGAACGATGCATATTCCAGGCATTAACTTGACCATATGATTTTACATCAATCATTGAAATTCCTTTTGAATCACCAGTTAATATTTCGATATCACCATCATTATCTACATCAATTACTATTGGTGTATTTTCAATAGTTCTATTTATGTCCATAGGGAAATTATCAAATTGTATTCCATTGAATTTATATACAAATATATGTCCACTTCTTCCAGCTGTGATTATTTCTGGAATTCCATTTGAATCTAAGTCTGAGAATGTACATGATGATTTGAGTTCTTGTCCAGTATTGATTGGCCAACCAGGCAGATAATTACCATAAATATCAATAGCATGAATATAATTATTATCTGACGTAAAAAAGATGTAGGAGTTATTGTTATATTCTAAAAATGATGGGGAGGATCTGATTGATAATCCAGTATTTAAAATGAATTCAATTGCACCATTAGAATTTATAAAGTATAAATCACCATCATCATTTCCAAAAGTAATAAATTGTCCTTGATTATCATTTAAGTTAATAATTGATGGTGCGGATCGAATATTAGATCCTGTATTAACAATGAATTGATCATTAATAGTTCCATTATTATTAATTAAATACAAATTGCCAGAATCTGTAGAAATCAATATTTCATCTAACCCATCATTATTTAAATCATTAACTGCAGCACCAACCCATATTTTTTCATTAACTTCTGTTGGGAAACCTTCAACTAGTGATAAATCATGATTAAAAGCATATACTTTACCTGAATTTGACATAGACCCAATGATAATTTCTAATTCATTATCATAGTCAATATTACCAATTGAAGGGGTGCTAGTTAAAAACTGTTCAGTATTAAAATAAGCTTCTTGATTTCCATTAATATCAATAACAAAAATTTCTTTGCTTTTTGATGCTATAACTATTTCAATTTCATTATCGTTATCTAAATCTGCAGATGCTGGAGCACCCCAAATTTCATTACCAATATAGAAAGGTTCATCCCAAATATTATTCCCAAGCTTATCTACCATATGAATATTCCCATTATTATCACAAAATACAATGCTATTTTGATTTATACCTAATCCAGGTTCTAGAAATAGTGGAGATGAAATTACTTCAGTTCCAATTTCTATTGGGAATCCCGCTTGAAGTATTGATACTTCAAAATTTAATTTTACAATTTGCTCAAATGATGTTGTTTCTAGATCTCCATATACATTTATTTCAATAGAATGATTACCTATCGGTATATTTGGGGATAAAGTGATTTCAATAATTTCATTTGCTAATGAGCTATTAAAGCTATTTAAATCAGGGAAAGTTACTTCAAATGTACTAATATCAATATGTTCATTATCATTAATAGGTATAGCAATGATATTGGTAATTGTTTCATTTGATGGATTAAATAAATTAACAGTTAATTCAGCAGTTTCACTTGGATTTAAAACAGAATCATTATCTCCATCTATTTCTTCAATAATTAAACCATTTACAGCTAAAGTAGGTATATTCCTAAATGTAGCAGTAATAATACCGTTGTTTTCTTCTATATCAACAACACTTACTCCAGATGGCTCATTACTATAAAAAATAGAATTAGGTTGGGTATCATAGGCAAATATTGAATTGTTTGAAAAACCAGGGAATGGATCACCAGGATCACCACTATTACCATTAGTATTTAGATGGTAATAACCATCTGCTTGTTCTAAATCTACTAATCTATTCCAATCATTTTGATTGCCTCCTGCAGATTCATTAATATGCCAAATGAATAAACCATGATGAGGTAAATTTCTATCATAAAGAATTTTTTGTCTGTTTTCAAATAAGTAATATTCTGAATTATTATCTACTCCATCCATTCTAAACACTAAAGGATTTTCTTGTACATTATCAATTTCATAAGTTATAATTGGTTCAGTTATTATTATAGGCTCTATCCAACCTAATTGGTACTTTATCCATGCTGTCATATGTACTGGATACCAAGGAGAACCACCATCACCACCCCAAGAACCTCCAGCCATAAGTCCCCAATTGCCAATACCAGGAGAAGAATAATCAGTATCATATAAATCTGGGACACCAAGTGCATGTCCAAATTCATGAGCAAATACCCCTATGTGCACCATCCCTCCTAAACCTATATTAGTTCTTTCTGGTTGAATTACATAATTATTGATTGTTATTCCATTGCATTCTGTTGCGTAAGGACCTAATTGCCAAGAGTGAGACCAAATATATGCACTGTTACCTTCTTCTGCTCCAGTACCAGCATGAACAATATTTAAAGCATCTGCTATCCCATTGTTATCATTATCGTAAATAGAATAATCCATTCCATTTTCGCAAGATTCAATTACAGCATCTCTAATCATTATTCTAACCATATTCCAACCATTAGGCGCATTATCACCATAAACTGTATAACTCGAATCAGTCATATACCAACCGCTTACATCGGTACTTGGACTAAACTGACCATATGATACTTCTTGAAAATAATCATAGAAGCTCCCTGTAGCACCTTGAGAGGACTCATAGTTTTCCATATTCATCATATTATCAAATTGTTCTAAAGTATTATTAGCAAGCAAATCTGGAAATTCAATTAGTAACATTGGGATTTTAAAATCTGTCCTTGATAAATTATTAAGATTAGGGAAGTTTGTATTCTGAATGATATTTTTTCTTATTGGCTTTATATTTTGATTTATTTTCATTAATTGATTAAAAGATAAATTTTCATTTGCTAAAGTATTTGATAATATAAATTCTCCATTTTGGATTTTTTCTACATAGACCCATTCATTATTTTTATTCTTTGAGATAGTATAGCCATCAAGATTTTCATACCAATTTTGCCATTCATCTCCTTTTAAATAGGCTTCAAAAAAAGTGTTGTTTGGTTGATTTAAGGTGATTTTACCTTGATAAGCAGTAACTCCAAATAATGGATAAAACAATAAAATAAGGATAAATTTTTTCATAAAGTTCCTAAATTTAATTTATAATAATGGTAACAAGGATAATAATATCAAGAATATCTAATATATTATCATTGTTTAAATCTGCTGATGTCTGGCCAGATTCTAGTGGATCAATATTTTCTAATATTAAATTAATTAATAACATCACATCTAAGATATCAATATTATTATCATTGTTTAAATCTCCAAATAAAGAATCATAAGATATTGGGAAGGATATATTAACTTTTTTATTATAAGATATATCATTATATTCATTTGAATTTATATCAATGCTTAACAATAATGAATCTTGATTGAAATTATTATTAAGACTAATTACAAAAGGTCCTGATTCATTTAATTCAGCTTGACCTGGATCAATATTGGGAAAAGATGATGTATTAGTAAGTAAATTTACATTATTTGATGATGTGGTTAATTGAGATACTATATTAGTTGCTTCCCCCCAATCTTCTTGATTGTATAAAACAATAAATAAATGCAATTCATCTCCTGGGCTTAGTGTCCCATCTGAATTATTTATAATTTCATAATCATAGCCTGCCAATTCAATTTTTGGATATAGTTCGGTTGACAATGCTTGAAGTATGTCAACTCTGCCTGATCCTAAGCGTCCATTTAAGTAATTTTCTGAATTAATAGAATAAATAATTGGATCAGCTGTCGCGACAATCATTGTACCAATGTGCTCTGATGTCCATTCAGGTCTAAATGCTTGAAGTAATCCAGCACAGCTTGCTACTATAGGCGTAGCCATAGATGTTCCACTCCACGTAGAATAGCTATTAATTACTGTTGATCTAATATTTTCACCTGGACAAGAAATATCAACAGATTCATGGTAATTTGCCCAATGATTCCAATTATCATTTGTGCCAAGAGCAGTTACAGATATAACATTATCATAGCTAGATGGGTAATGAGTACCATACAATTCACCACCATCACCATTACCAGCAGCAGCAAGTACAATAGCATTGTATGTATTATGAGCTACATTAATAACTTCTTGTTCGTATGAGCTATAGCCAATCCCGCCCCAACTATTATTAATAATAGAAAAACTACCTATTGTATAGCCAGCTTGAGCTGCATACAAAATACCTAAATATCCTTCAGTAATATAAATTTCGCCTTGTTGACTTTCTCTTGAAACTTTCACACTCATCATACTGCTATTAAATGAAACGGATGCGATACCAGTATTATTATTTGTTGAGGCATTTAATAATCCTGCAACATGAGTTCCATGAGACCAGCCCCATCCATTACCAGGGCTGGGATCGTTATCTTGATCACCATTATAGCCTGAGCAATCCCATCCAATAAGATCATCAATTAATGTAGCAGGATTACCATCGAAATTATCATCATCAATTTCATTTAAATCACCTGGATCAAGGACCCATTGCCCATTTATATATTCTATAGTACGACCATCTCCATCAGCATCTTCACCTAAGTTTTGCCAAACATTACCAACAAGGTCGCCATGATCCCAATCTACACCAGTATCAACAGATGCTAAAATTACATTTTGATTCCCAGGGATATCATTACCTTGAATATCCCAAAAGTCCCAAGCGTGATTTGCATTTACTTGAGGTAAGAACCATTGATTATTATATTGTGGGTCATTTGGTGAATAAAATGGTTTTCTAATATATTCAAGCTCAGTAGAATGTATGAAATTAAATTTGGACAAATCATTTCGTAGGTTTTCAATTAATTCATAATCTTCAGAATTAATAACCAATCTGTATATTCTATTTAAATAAATTCCACCTGAATTATCATTTGGATGGGCTATTGGAAGCCATTGCTCAATTTTTTTTATACTATTTATTTTTAGCCATTTATCAAGTTCATCAATACCGGTTAAAATTTTTGATTTATTTGTGATAATTTTTAAAGGTTTTACATTTTTATTTAAGCAAAATAAAAATTGGTTATTATAAATAGTAGGGACTTTTGATAATCCAATCGATATAAAAGTTAAAATTATTAGAATATTTTTCATGTTTATTAGTTGTTTTTAATTTCTAATTAATTTAGAGAAATTTCTGAGCAAAACTCTAATATGAATTTGTAACAAAGTATTTTATAATTTTTTTAAAAAGAGTTTTTATATTAAAATAGTACTCATTATTGTTTTCAGATATAAGTTAAATGTAAATTTGCTAATTAACTAATCAAGAGAAATACCTAATATGCAATCAAAATTAAAAGATGTTAATTCATTCACAAAAGAAATTTCAATAGATGTTCCATGGACAGATTTGGAAGAAAATTTTATAAAAACATTTAAAGATTTTAAAAAGGGTTATAGCATCCCAGGATTTAGAAAGGGACGCGTTCCAGATAATATAGTAAAAAGAAATTTTGGTCCTGCTATAGAAGCAGATTTTACTGAAAAATCAATTAATAAATATTATCAACTGGCACTTCAAGAACTTCGATTAATTCCAATTAATAAAGCTGAGATTAATAATTTAGAATTTAAAGAAGGAAGTAATTTAAAATATACTGCTAAGTTTGAAATAACACCTGATTTTAAGTTATTTGATTATAAGAAAAAATTAAAGATTGATGCAATACGTGTTAAGCAAACTAATACAGATGTTGATGAAGCGTTATTGAATCTTCAAAAGCAACATGCAACGATTAAGCCTGTTAAAGATGGTGCAAAAATAGGACATTTCATCCAAGGTGATTTCCAGGAACTAGATGAATCGGATATTCCTATCATAGGAAAAAAATATGAAAAACAATATATATGTTATGGTGAGGGTGTTTTTAGTGGAGAAGGCGCATTATCTCTTGAAGGTGTAAAAAAAGATGACTCTGTTAAAGTGAATATTGATTATGGAGAAGGTAAAAAAGTTAGATATGAAATATCTATCAATAAAGTAGATGAGCAGATTTTGCCGGAAGTAAATGATGATTTTGCTAAACTTGCTGATCCTAAAGTTAAATCTTTAAAAGAATTGAAAGATAAATTAAAAGATTCGATTCAAGATTCATTAGATAAAGAATATAGTAATCAAATTGACCAAAATATTTCAAGATATATCGTTGATAAGACTAAGTTAGAAATTCCTAATTCAATGCGAGAAAATTATATTGATAATGTTATGGAAGACTTAAAGCAAAAGAACAAGGATGACAAACCCATTAATAGAGATGAAGTTACAAAAATGTATAAAGATATTGCTGATTGGAATATTGCCTGGTATTTAATAAGGGATAAATTAATTAGAGAAAATAATATTAAAGTTGATGATAAGGATATAAGTTCTAAAATTGATTTAGCTGCTAAGAATAGTAGTCTTCCAATTGATCAGGTAAAAGAATTTTATAAAACACAAGAAAATAGACGTAAAATAGAAGATGATGTGATTAATGAAAAATTATTTAATCATTTAAAAGAATTTGCAACAATTAAAGAAAAGTCTAAAACAACTGATCAACTTAGAAAGGAAAAACAAAAAAATGTCTAATCCTATAGATTATATGGTCCCGGTTGTAATTGAGCAAACTGGAGCTGGTGAGCGTGCCTTTGATATATATTCTCGTTTGTTGAAAGAGAGGATTATTTTTCTTGGGACGCCAATTGATGATACTATTTCTAGTTTGATTATTGCTCAATTGCTTTTTTTAGAGGCAGAAAATTCTAAAAAAGATATCTATATGTATATTAATAGTCCAGGAGGGGTTATAACATCAGGTTTTGGAATATTAGATACTATGAACTACATAAAGCCAGATGTTGCAACAATTTGTATGGGTCAGGCGGCAAGTATGGCAGCTGTGCTTTTGAGTGCCGGAGCAAAAGGCAAGAGATCTGCACTGGAAAATTCAAGGGTCATGATCCATCAGCCTTTAGGTGGGGTCCAAGGTCAGGCAACTGATATAGAAATTCATACTAAAGAGATATTATTCTTAAGAAAAAAATTAAATAAAATATTAGCAGATAATACTAACAATACTGTTAATACAATTGAAAAAGATACAAACAGAGATTATTTTATGGATTCAAAGGCAGCTTTGAAGTATGGTATTATTGATGAGATTGTGAGTTCTCAAAAAGGCAAGGGGTAGAATATTATAATTTGTAACGATTCTTGCTGCTGCTGTTTTTTTTATTTAGATTTAGTAAAATTTTAGCTATTTATTTATAAAAATTAAATTTTTAATCATTAAGGGGGGATTTATGTATAAAAGATTAATAACCGTATTCTTTTTTCTTTTTTCATCTATTATTTTTTCACAAGATTGTGAACAGCAGGTATGTTTGAGTTTAGATGATGGAATTATGTATTATTCATCATCAGCAGATATTGCTGGTTTTCAATTTGATCATGATAATTGTGCTGCTAGTGCATCTGGTGGAGATGCTGCAGCAAATGGTTTTATGATAAGTGCAAGCGCAAATACAGTTCTAGGTTTTAGTTTAACTGGAGCCGTTATTCCTACTGGCAGTGGCGCTCTATTAGAAAATATTTCTTGTTCAGAAGGTCAATTAGATAATTTTGTTTTTTCAGGTACTGGAGGAGTTTCACTTACTATTGGATGGGATGATAATGAAGATCCTTGTGATAGTCCTGTAATGCAAAATTGTTATTTTGAAGGTTCTAATCCAGGTTGTTATGATATTTTAGATCCAATTATGACATGTAGTTGTGAACTTGAAGGTGGAACAAATATTCCGTATGAAGGTTGTGAGCAAAATAATGAATGCGATTCTCAGGTTTGTTTATCTTTAGATGGTAGTAATTTGAATTATGTATCTACATCAGATATAGCAGGGTTACAATTTGATCATAATAATTGTGCTTCGGGAGCATCTGGTGGAGATGCTGAGGCTAATGGATTTTTAATTAGTGCTAGTGGAAGTACAGTTCTTGGATTTAGTTTAACTGGATCGGTAATCCCGGCTGGTAGTGGAACATTATTAGAGAATGTTAATTGTAGTGAAGGACAGTTAGATA
>CAYTPF010000021.1:0-12373 GCA_964439775.1 uncultured bacterium
GGGACACACGGATTAACAGTCCGTTGCTCTAACCAACTGAGCTATACCGGAATAATTCTTTAAAAAAGCAGATTGGAATTTATAAAAGAAATATGAACTATTTCAAAGCATCTTATTTAAAATTTAATAATAAACTGAATTTAATAGCTCTCCATCATCATAGGTTTCAATTTTTTTAATTCTACCATCCTTATAATAACTAATGCAATCTCCCTGTCTAGAACCATCAATGTAAAATTCTTCAAGGCTAACTTGACCATTGACATAAAAACTTGTACAAAATAGACCATCTATACCCTTAACATAATTACCTTGCCATTGGATTAAACCATTTTCATATAATCTTGTCCAACTTCCACTATTTTTATTTTCTTCCCATTTTAATAATCCATTATTAAAATTTTTAATAGATTTATTAGTCTCTATGTTTTGATTACAAGCAATCAAAATCAAACTGAAAAACAATAATATTTTCATAATTCTATCCTATCAAATTCTGGCTTTAACATATCATACGTATCTTCTAATCCTTGAACCATTACCTTTGTATTTCCAATGGATGGCATAAAATTATTATCACCATTCCACCTTGGTACAATATGAAAATGCAAATGCTCTTCAATACCTGCTCCTGCAGCTTTACCAATGTTTAGGCCTAAATTAAATCCATCTGCATTCATAGTAGATCGTAATACTTTCATAGATTCTTGAGAAAGCTTCATAATCTCAGAATTTTCTTCAGCATTTAATTTTTCTAAAGTATTGACTTTTCTATATGGAGCAATTAATAAATGGCCATTGTTATAAGGATATAAATTCATGAGAATAAAAGATAATTCACCTCTATAAAGAACTAAATTTTCTCTATCATCATTAGATTTAGACTTCTCTTCAAAAATATTTGTATCAGATTTTGGAGAAGAAACATATTCCATTCTCCAAGGTGCCCAAAGAGGCTTCATTATTCTCCTTCTCGATATAATTAAGAAATTTTGTTTGTAATTAAATCTCTTAAAATTGGTTTTATAAAAATTTGATTAGTTTCCATCTTAGAAAATGATTCAGAAAGCTGTCTGATATGTTGCTCTAGTGGCCTATTCTTATTAATAACTATAACCTCTTCATCATTCACTATGCAAAACCCACCTTTAAATGAACCTGTATCTTTAATTACTTTTATACCTACTTGCTCAGCCAACATCTCAAACTCTTTAATTATATCTTTAGTCTTCATAGATATTCTTTCTTTTTTTTATTTAAAAGATTTACAATATCTTTCACTTCTTCTGAACGTGATATTGGCATAACTAAGGTCGCATCATTCACATTGATTATTGCGACATCTTTCATACCGATTACAGCTGTTAATTTATCAGGACTAATTATTAAAGAATCTTGTGTATCAATCGTAATAACATTTCCATCAAAATAATTATTATCATCTTTTTTCATTAATTCAAACAATGATTTCCAACTGCCAACATCTATCCATTTGAATTTCCCCGGGATCACACAAACATTTTTTGCTTTTTCTAAAATCCCATAATCGATACTTTCAGATTTAATCACATTCCATTCCTGTTTTAAAACAATTTTGTAATCAGATGTATTAATTGAATCATATATTGCACTTAATGAATCATGAAGATCAGGCATCAAATTTTTAATTTCTAAAAGTATTGTCTTAGCATTCCATACGAAAATTCCTGAATTCCATAAAAAATCTCCACTCTCAATAAATGAAATAGCCGTATCATAAGGTGGCTTTTCTGCAAAAGTTTTCACATCATAGTAATCTTCATTTTTATCATTCTTTTTATACTGAATATACCCATATCCTGTAGCAGGATAAGTTGGGACTATACCTATTGTTAAAAGTGAAGAGTTTTTACCTGCAATTTTTTCAGCTAAATTCATTGAACTTATAAATTCTTCCTGATTTTCAATTAACTGATCGGCTGGATAAATACTCATAGTTGCATCAGGATCTTTTTTATATAAATGGATAGCAGCTAAGCCAATAGCAGGGGCAGTATTACGTCCTTCAGGCTCTACAATTAAATTATTTTGCGGGATATCAGGAATTTCTTTATAGATTAATTTGCATAGTGACTTAGAGGCAACAATATAAATTTTATCAATAGATGAAAACTCTAAAATTCTATCTATAGTTAAACTAATCATAGACTGGTTGCCTAAAATTTTCAGCATCTGTTTTGGTTTAGTTTTTCTACTATATGGCCAAAAACGAGTTCCTGATCCTCCAGCTAAAATCACATGATACATAATTAATTAATATCCATAGATATACCTTCGATTAACCATCGTGCTCTTACCTCAATTGTATCGGGATAGACATTGAACTTTGCAGCTCTTTGGTAAGGTTCCCAAGTTCCTGAAAAATATCTATTTTCATCAATTGAATTTAACACTTCATAACCCCATAAAATATATTCTCCAGCAGGCAATGCTTCAAAAGAATATTGATTGTTTTGCATATATGTATAATAATTTAATTCACTTTTTATATTTTCTATATTCAAAATAATTTTTTCATTCCCTGAATATGTAATCTCACCCTTTATACTACCTAAACTATTTTCTAAATTATTATCACTTTCATACGTAATCGGTATAGTAGTAATAGAATCAATGAGTGAATTACCATTAACATCTTTAATATTATAATTTAAAATTTGAATTTTTTCTATAGAATCTGGTATAGCAACACTAATACTCATAGGATCGATAAAATCATAATTTAAAGTCAACGTATCAGAATCATTTATTCCAAAGATAGTATAAGCATTTAAATCATCATTTTGAATTTCAGAAATATGTTTCCATTTTTTTATTGGCTCAGAAAATATTATATCAAGCTTAGATTCATTTAGTTCCGAAAAAAATATTTTGGGAGGGATTGTATCATTTTTTTCTGATAAAATATATTTAAAATCTGGTGTTAAATATTTTTCTAATTGGTTACTTTTTTCTAACTTTATATTTATAGTATCTCCAACTTCATAATATGACTGTGTTTCTTTATTTTTCCATGGAATAATATAACTTTCTATTTCTCCATCATTATAATTAATTCTACAAAATTGAGTATTTACTAAATCAATTGATTGAATATATTTTCTTTCTATAGGTTGATCCATAAAAATCTTAAGGCCCGATATGAAATCATTATTATTTAAATCTAAGTTATCATGATTTACAATACCGTATCGATTTAACCTAATTTGCTTATTAAAGTCTGAAATTTTTCCTTCCAATGCAACAATGGTATAATTCCCAGAATCTATATAATCAAATAAAAAATTTCCATCATTATCAGATTCAACAATTAATTTTGGTGCAGATTCTTTTGTAATAGGATAATCATATAATGCTACAGTATTATATGTTTTTGTATTGATGTTAACCAATTGACCTTCTATGTACTTTTTAGATATTTTATCATTAGATGAATATATGATATTTAATGGTGCTTTCATACCATTCCCACGATAATCTCTAATAGTCTTAGAAATATTTATGCGATAATTTTGATTTTCTTTTAAAATAGATTTTTGAGGTAGTATAATAACTTTTTTACCTCTAATTTTAATTTTATATTCAATTGATGGATAAATTTTTATACCAGCAGGAATTGATAAGGGATCTACCAATTCATCAAAAAAAATCTCAATTTTATCAAGAGTTTTTAAATTGGTTAAACCATTTTCAGGATAAATATTTAAAATGATTGGTCCTGCTATATCTTCTGGACCACCACTAGCAGGTCCCTGAGCAGCACATCCTAAAAAAACCATTAATAAAAATAATTTTTGAAAATTTTTTAATAGCAATTTCATCTATGTAAATTTACATAAATGAACATTTATCTATCAAATGAGATTTGACCTATTTTACAAGTAATACTTTTTGGGTAAGTACTCTAGATTCAGATGTACATTTAATTAAATAAATTCCACTATTAAAATTATTTGCATTCCATATTACATTATGTTTTCCAGCTGGCTTAAAAGTATTTATTAATTCAGCCACACTTCTTCCCATAATATCATAAACTTCTAACTTGACATAAGAAGGCTTAGGTAATCCATATTGAATATTGGTTATTGGATTAAATGGATTTGGATATGCAGGATATAATGTAAATTCCGTTGGAATCTCTAATATATCGAAATTCAATTCACCTGTAGAAACAATAGATGAAAAATCACTTTCATTTCCAGTTGTATCTGAAGCCGTAACAGCAAATTCCATCATTTGGTCAGGAATCTCAATTAATAAATTAGAATCATCAGTATTTTCGACTAAAGTCCAATTAGCATTTTCTACTCTTGAATAAACACTATATAAATCTAAATCTAATTCCGTATTTGAATCCCAATCTAACTCTATTAAAATATCAGCATAGATATCTAAAACTAAACCAGTTGGAGCTTCAGGAGGATTATTGTTAATAGAAAAACCTGATACAATATTTGATTCATACTCTAAAAAACGAACCTTGAAATTATGTTCATTATAGAGAGTATCTCCATTATCATCTGTTGTCATATCTGCAACTGTTGATGTAATAACCGTATATAAATCTAATCCATAAGCACCAAACAAGTCCACACTAACCCATGGACCTTCATTAAATTGCCTATAAATTTCATAAAAATATCCTTGAGGTTCAGAATCAAGATAAATAGGCTCTATTGATAATATAACAACACCACCATCATCTTCAAGTTGATCTTCAATTGAAACAATTACAGGTAAACTATTTACATCTGTAGTTGCACATACCAAAGGTGATACAACAACAATTTCTTCATTTAGTTCAGCATATACCTTGTAACAATGCTCTTCACCAAGACCAAGATCTGTATGTGTGTAGTTTAAACTTGTATAATTTTGTTCAACCCATACATTATCAATTTGTATAATATATGTAAAATTACAATCTTCAGGGCAAGAATCATTTAAATTTTCATTTTCATCGCAGATATTATCTCCACAATATAATGGCATAGTTCCTAATCCATTTCCTATAATCCAACTTGAGGATAACATATCAATTTCAACCGTCTCTGATAAATTATTTTTAAAGGCTACATTATCGTATGTAAAATCAATTACCTGTCCAATATCACTAACATCATAAGATACATAAATATTAAACAATAATTCATTACCTACTGGTATATCTTCATCTAAATTTGACTCTTCAACAACTACAAACTGCAAATTATTAAAAGTAACATTCATATTTGCAGTTTCAATACTTCCACCGGAAACACTCTGAATACTAAATATATTTTCAGGTAATATTTGCATATTAAATGATTGAATTGGCTCTGGATTATTCATATTAACTTTAAAGATTGCATTACCATTACCATCATCAACTATATCGTTAATAACAATTTGAAGTGGTTGCATTTCTCTCAATGATAAATCAGGTTCTTGCCAACTTAGCTCTATTTGATGATAACCACCTACTGCAGTTAAAAATAATGGTGCCTCTGGCTCTGGCTGCTCACCTTCACATTCATCACCATCACCATTATCTGATTCTCCTAAATCTTCACAGCTACATGTTATAACAATATGAGAAGTTTCATAGCATCCATCTAAATTTTCATCCATCCAGCATTCTTGCTCAAATGGACCATCACCATTGCATATACCACACTCATCTATTTCTGATGGTCCTCCACATTCACCTGCACAATCATATGGATCTTGATCAATATTATCATTAAAACATTCTGGCCATTCATCATTAGAATTTTCAACATAGCCATCTGGTAATAAACAATCTTCAATAGTATTTAACGGATCACCATAACCATCACCATCTAAATCTAAATAGTATGTATTTGTATTTGTACATTCAAGATTAGCACAAGCTTCATTTGATGGCGGAGAAGAATATTCTAAACTAGTAGCCAAAACAGTATAGCAATAATTTTCACCTTCAATAAGTAGATATTCATCAACATATGTTGTATCTTGGATTCCAGATGCTATAACATTACCATCTCTTCTTAAAGTATAATTAACGACACCTTCGCAATCTTGAGGACAATTAAAATAGGTTTCTGCTCCTTCGCATATATCATCACCACAATCACTTAATTCTAGGTCCTGCCCTACATTCCAATATGTTGTGATCCATGCATGATCAATTGCTTCACCTTCTTCATCTCTAAAAATAGTCTGAGATGGATCAGTACTTATTGATATTAACTGACCAGTCATAGATAAATCATATGTTCCTTGTACATATAATAAAACACCATAATCAGTTATAGGAGAATCTGTATATTGAGCAAAAATCATGCTTTCATTAATACTAACATTCATATTTGCTTCAAGAGCAAGTCCTGTATTAAAAACAGATAATCCATCAAAATATGTAGCAATGGTATCTAATGAATAATGATCATTCGTATTGAATTTAATACTAAAATCATTAATAACTTGCTCCTCATTCTCAAGATAGATTTTCAATACCATTCTTCCTATACATTCTTCACCATTACCATTTTCTCCTGTTCCACAATCATCATCAAAACCTAAATCATCAATTTCTAATACACTTAGGTTAAGTAGCTCTCTATTATTTCTTTCACGATCAATATTGATATCAACATTATTCCAATCTAAAGTTATATTATTGTCATTTCCTGTTGCAGTTAACTCTGGTGGATCAATACCTAAGCAAGTTTCTCCATTTCCATAACATACTGAACAAATATCAAATGCTGCTTCATCACAACATGTACCATTTACATCAATTATAGAATTCCCTAAACACTCTCCATTACAATCATAAGGGTCATCATTAATAGCTTCATTATAACAATCTGGCCATTGGTCATTAGAATTTGTTACAAAATTCACAAAACTATTATCACCAACACAAATATTTTGTGTACTATCTGCATCTCCAAATCCATCAAAATCTCCATCATAATACATTACATTAAAATCGCATCCAGTTGTAACTCCACAAAAAGTAAGTGCATTTTCATTTATAAAATTTTCATCATCGTTAGGATTAAACAACATAGATGTATAATCTTCATTAATTAAACAATCAGAAGATTCACCATTATCACAAGAAAATGGTAACATTTCCAATACCTCATTATTGTAGATAACTTGAGTTTCAATAAAATAACAATATTCTGAATCATAATTGGCGCTATTATCGGTAAAACTTGTATTATTTAATAAAGTAGCCACAGTAGATGAATTATTATCACCTTCTTTTTGGCGCTTAATTTTATATGCAATTAAAGGAGCACAATCTTCAGCTTGACCATCATAATGAGATTCATATGCATCTTCACAACACTCTACCGAATTATAACAAAATCCATCATCTCTAACACCAATTTTATTAATATTCATACTTATATTTTCCCATTCAGTATCTAAATACATATAATCAGAAATTGAATTACCATTAATATCAGAAAAGGCAGTTTGATTAGAATTATGTGAAATCAAATCTGTTAAATTATTATTATATGAACAATCTTTTTCGGTAGTATTATTATCATTATTAGTATCCTCAAAATACAATAATGGATCAGGTATATCATTACATAAACCTTCTCCAGCTTCATATTCATCAGGACAACCATCAAGCCCATAATCTAAAAACGGTTCAGGTTTATCATACTGTCCATTTCCATTTAAGTCACTATATTCTTCTCCAGCAGTCCAAAAACCATCACCCATTGTATTGTTATCCCACTCTACCCAAATATTTGAATTTTCTAAATTTTGACATTCAGGGATACCTGCAGATTCACAAGAGTCTTTAAATGACAAACAATCTGCTTCATTATATATATTCGTATTTAAAACACAAACACCTACTGAGTTACAAGGACAATCATCATAATCAGGATCATTAATATCTTCTGGGATCTGATTTAATCCATATGGATGATACAAATTAGGATCTTCACAATGATCACCACCAGATACTTCACTACTACAATCAACACATAATCTAGTATTTGCAACTACTCCGCAATCATAGAAAAATTCTCCTACATCCCATATACCATTTCCATTATCACCTATGATCTCTTCTTTTGGATCCCTTATACAATTACCATTTGAATCAGTATATGGCTCACCATCATTAAATTTTAGATCATTATTGTAATCAAAAAATTCTTCACCCAAAAATACATCACAACCACCACCTAGTGGATAATCAATACAATCATTTGAATTTATATAAGCTTTAAATTTTGTTAAAAGACCTTGACCTGGATAAATTGGATTATCTACAATAGATCCAAATATTTGTCCATTTCCAGATATTTCTTGATTACTTGATGTAACAGAAATTGTCATTCCAGTATCTTCAGCTCTACCCCCATAACCTTGATTGCTATAAAATACTAATAACTCAGAATTAACTTTAATATTAAAGTTTTGTAGTGCGACATTATTTTCTAATCCTAGATGAAGCTCAACATGCTGATATCCATTATAAGTTTCATTTAAATCAATTATATCACTTATATATATAGCAATATCTGGAACATAACTATACCCATCTAAAAAATAATCTGGAGCATCCCAATTTAACTCTATAGTAATATTATCTTCTAAAATTGTTGCATCAAAACTTTCAATTCCGCCAGATTCACCACATTCATTATATCCACCACAAATTCCACAAATATCTTCTACTGTTGGACCATTAGGAGCAGGATATTCAGGGACATGCCAACAACCATTATCTTCATAAGCACAGTCCATATGTCCACCATATTGTCCATTATCATAATAAGAACATTCGTTAAAATTAGGATCAAATACTAATATATAGTTATTATTTTCATCTATACCTTCTATTGTATAAGGCGAATCACAATCTTCTCCCTCATCAGTATTACAACTACAACACCAACCACAATCATCTAGCCATGCTGTTGGAATAAATTCATCACATATATCATCATCATTTGCATTTAAACAGGTTCCACATGAACCAGAACAATCTCTAGCTCCACCAAATTCATATATAGGTGAACCATTGTCTTCATAATCCGAAACATCTTCAAAATATGACAACTCATTACCTGAATTCCCTAATGCACAATAACCAGGGCAACTATCATCATATTGTTGACCAGCAGGATGATGACTTTCTACATACTCTTCAACTGCACATCCTCTAACTAATTCATTATCCCAACAAAAATTACTTTTCATAATATTATACTGAGTTTGATTAATTAAAGTAGTATCTAATAAACCCCACTCTGTACAGCCACTTGGATCATTACACCATAAAGGGTCAAAGTGTGTCTCTACAATATCAGAATTCCAATCAAAACAATCATTGTTACAATCATAAGGATCATCATCATCACATTCACCATCATTATCATCATCATCACATATATTAATATCACCAAGGATATTTGGACATAAAGGGTAACGATCATGATTATTTGGAACATAGCCAGATGGTGCACCACATTGTGGTTGAGTAAAATTATCTGGATCACCTAAGCCATCATTATCTTGATCTTCATAAAAAATTGCAGTTATACATTCAGTTGCAGTACACATTTTTTGTTCAAGAGCATCATCAAGTAATGTTTCTCCATATCTAATAGATGGATGCAAAGCCCTAACAAAATAACAATAACCCTGTTCAGGTTGCAAACCACTATCAATAAAATATGCATATGCATCTAAATTATATACATCATAAGGTTCATCTGAAATTTCAACCATTCCTATAGAAATGGGTTCTGTTGCCGAATCTTCTTCATTAAAATTCATTTCTTTATCACCATTTAAATCATCATATTCAAATCTATATACTTCATATTGGTATGGTGTAGTACAATCATACGGGCAACTAATAAAATCTGAATTACAACTACAATTATAATTTTCTGGGCTCCCACTATAAATCAAGCCTGGAGTCCACATACCAGGCATCCATTGATACTCTGCAATTGGAATATCTGGACTAGTATTGAAAATTTCAGTCACTTGAGGGTCTTGAGAAATAAATACTGGTACAATATTTCCATCATCATCCTGATTATCATTATCATATGATGCATTATAAGTACCAAAAATATGAAATAAAGTACAATTATCATCACAATCACCAACACTAATTGGACTTACTGGATCACCACCAAATAAATCTTGATTAGAACCAAAAATTATGTTAGATCCTAAATTCATAATTGTCCAACCTAATGCATCATCCCATTGACCATTTCCATAAGAAGGATCCCATCCATCATCTCCATCGCAGATATATTCTTGTAGTCCTATACCACAGTCTAAGAATGGTTCATCATTATCATAAGCACCATTACTATTTAAATCTTCATAAATTTCAGCAGCACCAGTAATTCCTCCGTCAATATCTGTTATAACAAAATCTGCTTCAGTTGAATTTAATGCAATGTTAAAAGAATTAAATGATCTAAAATAATTACCATTACCATAAGATATAGTAAAAACAACATCTCCATTTCCATTATCTTGAATATGACTAACATAAATCTCTAAACCATACTCATCTTGAGGAGGAGACCATGAAAAATTCACATCATATGGGCCAACTAATTCTTCACCATCACTATCTACCATAGTGTCCAATAAATGTGGATAATTAAACTGTGAAAAAACAACATTAGTAACTATAGCAAAAATTAAGAATGTTTTAATTTTATTATATTTTTTATTCATTTTTTATTCTATAAACTTTTTTTAATGGGCATCAAACTAACCATTTTTATAATTATTATCAAGTGATACTGATCAAATAAATTAACAAATTAACTAAAAAAAACCTATTTTTACATATTTTTATTTAAAGTAACAAAAGTATTAACTAATTAATAACAATATTTGTTTTAAAAAATTTTCTTTATTTCAATAAAATTATTTTTTGTAAATTTTATTACTAAAAGATGAATCTAACAAACTATTTTCTTATTTCAAGCCCTAATTTAAATGATCAAGTATTTGGTCAAAGTTTAATCTATATTTGTGAACATGATAATAATGGAGCAATGGGTTTAATTATAAATAAGCCATTCCCTAAAAATAATCTAAATATAATTTTAAAACAAACTGGACTAATTAATTTAAAACCTTTACCTAATATTTATTTAGGAGGACCTGTAGGAATAACTAATGGTTTTTTTCTTCATACCTCACAATATTCTTCAAAAGGTACTCAACAAATTTCTAATGACTTATCAATTACTTCTAATAATATTATTGTAAATGATCTTAAAAATGGAATTGGACCAACTTATTTTCGTTTTTCTCTAGGTTATACTGGTTGGGATAAAAATCAATTAAACAATGAAGTTGAAAATGGCGACTGGTTATTAATGCCTGCTTCTAAAAAATTAATTTTTAATATCCCTGATGAAAAAAAATGGGATACAGCTTCATCTCAATTTGGAGTAGATATTATGAATATTAGTGGCAACACAGGATTTGCATAAAATAATGTATATTTCAATTTTTGATTTATTTAAAATTGGGGTTGGACCCTCAAGCTCACATACAGTAGGACCAATAAATGCTACGAATCAATTTATTGACTATTTAATCCAACAAAAACTATTTGACCAAATTGATAAAATACAATTTGAATTATTTGGTTCACTTGCTTTCACAGGGAAGGGCCATGGAACAGATAAAGCTTTGATATTGGGATTAATGGGTTATACACCAACCACTGTTAATCCAAAACTAACAAAACAAATAATTAATGATGTAAAGAGTGAAAAACAAATATTATTAAATCAAAATAAAAAAATAAAATTTGATTTCTCTAATGATATAAAATTTAATTTTAAAGACCAAAAAAAATTTCATTCTAATGCAATCTTAATTAAAGCTTTTAATACTAATAATAACCTTATTTATAAAGAAATTTATTATTCTACAGGTGGTGGCTTTATTATTAATGATAAACAAATTAATAATCAAAAACAATTTAAAAAAGTTCCATATATGTTTAATTCTTCGAAAGAATTATTAGAATTATGCACTAAAAATAATTTTTATATTTACGATTTGATGTTGAAAAATGAACTAGTTTTTTATTCTAATGATAAGATAAACTCAAAAATAAAAAATATTTGGGAAACTATGGATGCTTCTATAGATAATGGAATCCAAAATTCTGGGATTTTAGATGGTGGGATGGAAGTAAAAAGAAGAGCTAGTGATTTGTATAATTCTTTAAAAAATAGTAGTATCAATGATCCATTAACAATTATAGATTGGGTCAATTTATTTGCTATAGCAGTATGTGAAGAGAATGCCTCTGGTGGAA
>CAYTPF010000022.1:0-12337 GCA_964439775.1 uncultured bacterium
TAATTATGCAAATGATCTTAACGCTTCTGTTCTTTCAGCATCTGGTAATGATAATAGCTCTAGCATTTCTTATCCAGCAGCTTATGAAGGGTCAATGGCTGTTGGTTCTTTATCTCCTTGTAATGAAAGGAAAAATTCTAGTTCATGTGATGGTGAAAGTTTTTGGGGAAGTAATTATGGTACTGGTTTGGATTTTTTAGCTCCTGGTGTAAGAATACATACAACTGCGCTGAATGGTGGATATATGAGTGACTTTAATGGTACTTCTTCAGCTACGCCGCACGCTGCAGGAATTGCCGCATTGATTCTATCTTTAGAACCATCTCTATCTCCTGAAAATGTTCGAGAAATTATGCAAGCAACATGTGATGATATTGGAACTACTGGCTGGGATAGTCAGACAGGGTATGGCCGGTTGAATGCTTACATGTCTCTTATATATTTAACAGGGGGACCAGAGATTGGACTTGGAATGGAAGAATTGTATTTAGAAGTTGACGAAGGTGATGAAGTAACAATGGAGCTTCCTGTAATTAATGGAGGTGAGATTGATTTAAATATATCAATAGATCCTTTTGGTTACTCGTATACTACATCTGATGATGATGCTGAATACTCATGGGTAGATATAGCTAATGATGGGGTATTGTACAATTTTTCTGGAAATGATGCTTCAGGTATAACAATAGAATTGCCTTTTGATTTTCCATTCTATTCTAGTACTTATTCATCGCTTATTATAAATGCTAATGGTTGGATTGGTTTTGGTGCAGATAACTCTGAATGGAATAATGCTACAATACCTTCTTCAGACGCTCCTAATCCAGCAATATTTCCATTTTGGGATGATTTAAATCCAGTTAACGATAATTGCAATGAATATTGTTCTGGAAACGTTTATTATCACAGTAGTGATGATAGATTTGTTGTTTGGTTTGATAATGTTGCGCATTGGTGGACTAATTATGAAAATAGCTTTTATGATTTTCAGGTTGTGTTGTATCCTGATGGTAATATTGATTTTAATTACAGATCAATAGAAGGTAGCTACTCACCAACTATTGGTATGCAGGATGCTAATGGTGTTAATGCAATTATGTTGGCATATGCTGCTGATCCAACGTCTGATTTATTTGTTCATAATGAGTTCTCTGTTCCGATTGATTTGCGTGGCTATTGGTTATCAGTTGATCCTTTGGTATTAACAGTTCCTCCTGGTGGGGTTGAAAGCGTTTACGTAACAGTAGATGCAGAAACATTGCCTCCTGGTGTCTATGATGATTATTTTATTATTAATTCTAATGATTTTGATAATTCTAGCTTGGAGGTACCAGTTACTATAGATGTTGGTGGTGGATGTTCAGGTTGGCAGCTTGGAGATATTAATAACGACTCAATTATTAATGTTTTAGATATAGTCCGTGTTATTAATATTATTTTAGATGAGGAAGTCCCTGATGAATGTGAGGCCTGGGCATCTGATTATAATCAAGATTTAGTAACTAATATTCAAGACATAGTTTTAATTATTAATGTAATAGTAGGATAAAAAATGAAAAAAATAATTATAGCAACTTTAACAATTTTAAATCTATATGCAGCACCTGTTTCTATTGAAGATGTTTTGCTTATAGCTAATAATGTTTTACAAAATAAATTTTCTAATGATACGCAGTATGTGATAGATAGAATAGAGTCAGTTGTAGAGCTTGGTAATGAGCTGATTCATATTGTTCATATTGATCCAGTAGGCTTTGTGATTATTGCAGCAGATGATCGAGTTTATCCACTGCTAGGCTATAGTATGGAATCTGATTTTACGGGAGAAAATTTTCCGGTACAATTTGAGGCTATGTTTGAAAGCTATAAAGATCAAATAGCTATAGCAGTTGTTGATAATATAGATAGAGATGTACGTATTGAGAATGCTTGGGAAAGCTATAAAAATAATTTAAATATTAGTAGAGATGATAGAGCTGTTTCTCCGTTATTAATGGCTCGATGGGGTCAAGGGAATCCTTATAATGATATGTGTCCAGAGGATCAAAATGGACCTGGAGGCAATGCATTGGTTGGTTGTGTTGCAGTCTCAATGGTTCAGGTAATGCATTATTGGTCATATCCTGAATATGGAGTTGGATCCCATTCTTACTATCACTGGGATTATGGTACATTATCTGCAAATTTTAATACATTTTATGATTTTGACAATATGCCTACAAATATTGGTACAGAAGCTGTACAGCTTTTATCTTATCATGCTGGTGTTGCTGTTGAAATGGGCTATGGAGCAGATGGATCTGGTGCCTGGGTTGGATCAGGGTATCCATGTGCTATGACTGCGATGAGAGAACATTTTTTATATAATGATGATATGCAATTTAGATATAAGTCATCTTATAGTTGGAATAATTGGAGAAATTTATTAAAAAGCGAGCTTGATAGTGGTAGGCCTTTAATTTATCGTGGATATTCAAATTCAGGTGGACATGCATGGAACATTGATGGATATGATGATGACTTATTCCATAATAATTGGGGATGGGGCGGTTCTTATAATGGATTTTATTATATTAATGAACTAAATCCAGGTGGTGATTCTTTTACTGGAGATATGGCGGTAATTGTAGATATTCAACCTGAAAGCTTAACTGGGCCTAATTTAGTATTAAATGGGCATTTTTATAATGAGGTATCTGGAGATATGGATGCAGTCTTGAATCCAGGTGAGAGTGCGCAGGTTTTTGTAACAATTAATAATTTAATTCCATGGCCTGAGGCTAGCAATATTGATGTTTATTTAACATCTGATAATAATGAAATCTCTATTATAAATGGTAGTTTTGTTATAAATAATATATCCAGTGGCGGTGAATATATAAATGGTGATGATCCATTTTTAATTTATGTTTCACCAGATGCACAAATACAAGATTATACGCTTGGAATTATTATAACAGGTTTTGCAGAGGATGGTTCTATATATACGGAAGAATTTCCATTGACTTTAAGTGTAAGCTTAGATCAAACTAATTTCCCAGTTTTAACAGAAATGGAAATTATAGGCTCTCCAATATCAATAGATATAGATAATAATGGATCTTCTGAAGAGATTATATATGCAGATAATTCAGGGATGTTGCATTTGTTGAATAGTGATGCTACCGAAAGAAACAATTGGCCGTTTAATCTTGGTGATGACGTTTGGGGATCTCCTGCTATAGCAGATTTAGATAATGATGGTATTTTAGAAATTGTAATTACATCAAAAAGCAAATCTCTATTTATATTAGATCCAGATGCGAATATAGAAGGTGAGTTTACATCAAGCCAATTCTTGATGGGAACGCCTGTTATTGGTGACATTGATAGTGATGACTTTTTAGAAATTGTTTTTGCTGGTTTTACATCATCAGGTGATGTTTTTGCTGTTAATCATGATGGTAGTATAGTGAATGGTTTCCCATCAGAGGTAAATGAAAAAATCAGATCTGGTGCTGCATTGTATGATATCGATATGAATGGTAAGGATGATATGATTTTTGCTACTGAATCAGAAAATTTGATACTTGTTGTATATGATGATGGTAGTCATGAAACAATTTTTAATTCCAATAGTAAGTTTAAAAATGCACCATCAATATTGAATAATAATGAGGAAATTTCAATATTTATTGGAAATGATGGCGGTGAGTTTTTTAATATGGATTTAAATGGTAATATTAATTTTATATATAGTGCTAGTGGCGCAGTTAAAACAGCAGCTAGTTTTAATACATTTAATAATCTAGATGCTATTTTCTTTGGTACTGAAAATGGATATCTATATGCTATTGATCAGTATGGAAATGATTTAGATGGCTGGCCAGTTATTTTTAATGGAAGTATTAATTCAACTCCATCTTTTGCAGATTTAAATAATGATGGAAATGCAGAAATTATTACTAGCACAGCTTCTGGAAATATTATTGTCCTGAATATAGATGGTACAGACTATGGGCATTTTCCAATTAATTATCAGTTTGGAACTAATAGTGCACCAATGATATCAGATATTGATTTAGATTCAGATTTAGAATTGATTTTTGGAATGACTGGTGGGTTGGCAGTTTTTGATATTAAAGATAGTGGAAGTGATGTTAATTATTGGAGTATGTATAGAGGAGATGCAAAGCGATCTGGAGTTTATATGGCCTCTTCGAATAATCAATCCTTAGGTGATTTAAATTCTGATATGGTATTGGATATACTAGATATTGTAATTACAATTAATATTATCCTTGAGGAAATTGATCCAAATAATTACGAACAATGGGCGGGTGATTTAAATTCAGATAGCATCATTGATATATTAGATATAGTTATGCTAATCAATTTGATTTTGGAATAAATTTTTGAAAATATTTAGTTTTTCTTCTAAAATCCTTTTTGTAGGAATTTTATTTTTTTCATGTGATAAAAATGATAGTAATGATATCATTGCTGATAACCAAGGCTCTGAAATTGATAATTATGAATCTACCTATGCAGTTATCCAGGGCGAAATTTTTGATAAAAATTGCATAAGCTGTCATAGCTCTGCTTCTGTGTATAATGGAATGTTGGCTCTCACATCTGATACGTCTTATGTATCTTTAATTAATGAATATCCATATAATACTGTTGCTGCAGATGATGGTCTTTTTCGTGTCAGTACAGCAAGTGAAAATGATTCAACGGCTCATGAAGGTCTTTATAAAAGTTTCTTAGTTGAAAAAATAGATGCTGCTAATATTGATCATTTATATTCTGATCATCCAGGTTATGGCGGAATAATGCCTCCTGTTGACTATTTGACTAATGGAGAAATTAATTTTATAAAAGAGTGGATTAAAGAAGGTGCGCCTGATACGGGGCATGTAGTATCTTTATCAATATTAGATGATATCGAAATATATGATCCAGAATTTGAGCCATTAGAAATACCAGAAAATGGTTTGCAAATACATTTAGGACCATTTGAAATTTTACCTCAACAAGAAACTGAATTTTTTTATTATACAGCATTAACTAATGATGAAGAAAAGTTTATAAATAGAGTTGAGATTGAAATGAGGACAGGCAGTCATCATTTTATTTTATATACTTACCCAGAAAATTTCCCAATTTATTTGGAAGAAGGTGAAGAAAGATATCTTCGAAATACTGATGGTAGCTATAATGAATCTGTTTTGTCAATAATGCCATATCAAATATTTTTAACAGGAACACAAACTCCTCAACTAGATATTACATTCCCTAATAATGTTGGATTGCGTTTACCAGCAAATACATATGTTGATCAAAATACTCATTATTTAAATTATACAGATGAAGCATATATTGGAGAGGTATATACAAATTTACATTTCATGGATACTCCTCCTCAATATGTTGCTGAGATTTTACAACTTAATGTTGTTGATGAGTTATACTTGCCTCCTATGGATACAACGACTATTGAAAAAATATTCATGTTTGAGGATATTCTAGATGTTTATAATCTTGATCAGGCAAGTGTTAATTCAATAGATGTTTTTCAGTTATTTTCTCACGCACATGAAAAAATGATAACATTTGAAGTTTTTTATATTGATGAAAATTTAGATGAAAAACAAATTTATTTTACTGATGATTGGGAGCATCCGCCAATCAATTGTTATGGACAAAGTTACTATAATCAGCCAGGATGCTCAGGTGGAAGCGATGAGAATATCCAAATCTTAGAAGGAGAAGGGTTGAGGTTGAGTGCTACTTATTATAATCCAACTAATCAGGCTTTAGAATTTGGTTTTTTGAGTACAGATGAGATGATGATCCTTTTTGGTTATTTTTATACACAATAGAATATTTACAAATGTTTAAAAGTTGTATAATTTTAATTCTTTTCAATTCTTTGCTTTTTTCTCAGTTTTATGGAACTATCTCTGGTAGAATAGTTAATAAAGAAACTCATCAACCGATTGAAGGTGTAAATATTGTTGTTCTTAATACTTCAATAGGAACTGCATCTGATACAAATGGTAATTTTAGTATTAATAAGATTCCTGTGGGAAGCTACACTCTGCAAATAAATATGATAGGATTCCTTCCAATAATGAGACCTAATGTAAATATAACAACCGATAAAAATACTCAGCTTAATTTTTATCTTGAACAGTCTGTTATTGAGGGGCAAGCAATTTATGTTAATGAAGGATATTTTGAGAAAACTCAAGACGCTGTAGTAAGTAATAGGACTATGGACTATGAAGAAATTAGATCTGACCCTATTGGTGTATATGATATACAGATGATGATGCAGGCATTACCAGCAGTAGTTTCTGAGAGTGATCAGAGCAATGAAATTATTGTAAGAGGTGGTGATGCTGGAGAGAATTTGTTTATAATGGATAATATAGAGATACCTAACCCAAATCATTTTGGTGAGCAGGGCACTGGAGGTGGTCCGGTTAATCTTATTACATCGCAGTTTATAGATAAGATTGATTTTTTTGCAGGTGGGTTCCCAGCAAAGTATGGAGATAAACAATCATCTGTTATGGATGTTACGCTTAGAGAAGGTAATTATAAGAAGCATGAGGTTGAGGCTGAAGCAAATATGGCTGGTGTAGGGCTTATTATTGAAGGTCCTATTATAAAAGATAAGGCATCATACATGTCATCATATAAAAAATCTTTTTTAAAGTATGTAATTAAAAGTGCTGGTTTGACTGCTGTACCAGAATATTGGAACGGCCAATCTAAGCTAGTATATAATTTAAATTCAAAAAATAAATTATCTTTCAACATTCTTATGGGAGAAGATGCTATTAAAATAGACGATGAAAACAGACCTGATTTGCATGAAGCTGATCATGTAGAATTTGAGGGCTATCAATTTACATATGGTTTATCTTATAAGTCATTGTTTTCAGAAAAGGGTTATTATCTGCTTACGCTTGCTCAGAATCAATCAGTATGGGATGCATATGTATATAATAAAATTAATAATGTTAAAAATGTTTATGTAAGAAGAGATAACCTTGAAAAAGACTCTTATTTAAAAGGCCAATTGGTATATAAGCTTAATGATCGTATAACATTTAATAGTGGTTTTAATATTAAAGAAGGTTCATATGAACTAAACGAAAGGTTTAATGGAGACACTCTTTATACATATTATTATTATTATCAAAATCAAGATAACTACAGCCTTGGTTTTTCTAATTTGCAAAAGTACAATGCATGGTTAGATAGTTGTTCGGTATGGTATCCAAATAATGACAATATTGAACCAACATTATATTTTACTAGTAATGAAAGTTATATAGATTGGATAAATGATCCAAGTAATGATAAAGATGAAAATCCTATTATTGGAGTCTATGATGAGAGTCCGTTATCATTAAGTTTTATAAATCCAGGCTTAGATAATAATAATTCTGGTACTATTAAAAAGTACAGTGCATTTTTTCAATTAAAGATCAATATATTAGAAAATTTAAAAATGACTTTAGGAAGTCATTATAATAATATCCCTTTTAATAATACTGATCAATTTTCTCCAAGAATTGGCATGTCATTAGGTATAAATCCTATAACTTTTTTAAATGTTGCCTATGGTAAATATTATCAGAGCCCAACGTATTGGATGCTTTTAAATCCCAAGAATATAGAATATGGTGGTTCAATTTTGCAGAGTTCGCATACTGAACAATTTATTGTTGGTTTAGAAAGATATTTTGCTAATGATATTAAGGCAACTTTAGAGTATTACAATAAAGAGTACTATAATATGCCGGTACAAAATGCAGCATTAACAAGCGATGCTTTTGATAGATGGATTGGGTATAGTGCAATAGGTAGGGGCAATGCTAAAGGGATAGAATTATTTTTACAAAAAAAATATTCTAATAACTGGTATACAACCTTGAGTTATTCTAATTCAGTATCAGTAGCAAATGATCCAAGAGAAGGTAGGACGGGCGTTTATTCTAGGACTTATGATTATGGCCAGGTAATGACCTTTATAGGAGGATATAAGCTTCAGTTTAGACAGTATGATTGGTATAATGCAATAAGATCAGATAGACTATTAAAAAACTTATTATATCTACCTTTTATGCCATCAGATATATTGGAGATTAGTTTTAGATATAGATATATGGGAGGAAGACCATATACGCCAAGGTCTTATGAGCCAACATTTAGAAGATGGTCCTATGATTCTGAATGGAATTCAATAAGATATGGTAATTATAGTAGGCTTGATATAATGTTCTTGAGAAGATTTAATTTTGAAAATATAAATATAATTACCTTCCTCGACTTGCAAAATGTTTTTAATAGAGATAATGAGTGGGAGTATGTATATTTATCAAATGGTAAGAAAGAGATGTCATATCAATATAAGCAGTTACCAATAGGAGGAATAACAATTGAGTTTTAATAAAAACATCATTTTAAAAGGATTGACATTGTGCTTCATTATGTCAATTATATTAATAAATAAAAATACGTCCTCTGATATGCCGGTCCCAACAGAATTTGTAAATAAGAAGAAAGATAGAAAGAAATTTAAACAGGGTCGTAAAGATTGGATGAAAAATATGCATCGATCTGCCCCTGATGTAGATTGGGAAGAAATGGATAGAAATTTTAGAAGGGAAAGAACAACTCAAATCAATGAAACTAGATTAGAATTGTATCGTAATGGTTGGGATGATATGGAGCCATATATTGAAACTGTAACTGAAAGAGAAATTTCAGGAATTTGGAATGAAAAAGGTAGTAATAATCTTGCTGGTAGAATTCATACTGCTGAAATAGATTTTGAAAATGAATTGATTTATTGTGGGTCTTCTGGAGGAAATATATGGAGAGGAACATTGCAAGGTGAAGATTGGATATCTTTAAATGATCATATTCAAATTCGTGATATAAAAATGATTAGGTATAAAGATTTTTCAGATTTTAGAAGATTGCTTATTTGTGGTGGAAAATCATTCTTTTATACTGATAATGATGGTATTTCAATACAAGAATCTGAAGGCTTGGATGCTTTGGATGATTGGGGTAATACAATAAGATCTATTGTAAAAGATGATATTATATATCTATTAACAAATGAATGGGATTATGTTAATTGGAATGCGGCCTGCGCAATTTATAAATCAATTGACAATGGATTAACCTTTGATAAAATTCATATTTTTGATAATAATAATGGATATGATATGTGGACATCAAGATATGAGGATACTCCAATTTATGTTATGAATAATGGGCAAATTTTTACGTTAAATGAACAAGATGATTTGATAAGTCATGGAAGTATTGTAACATTTGAAAGTGGTGATAACCTGCTTACTGGTGGATTTGATAATGATGTATTTTTATATGCAAAAATTGGAGATAGAATATATTACTCTAGTGATGCAGGTAGTAACTGGGTTGATAAGGGAAGTCAGCCACAATGGACATTTATGAGTAATAGTTTTAATTCTTCAAATATAAATTCAAATTTAGTGGGCATAGGAGGAATGGAGTTGTTTATTAGTAACAACTCTGGTAGTGATTGGAACCTTGTAAATAGTTGGTGGCAGTATTATGATGATCCTGCAAATTTATTACATGCTGATATTCCTGAAATTCGTTTTTTCTTAGATGGTGAAGGTGAAGAAATGTCATTAATATCAACAGATGGTGGTTTGTACGTATCATATGATAATTTACAATCAACTCAAAATTTATCTTTAAATGGCTTGGGTGTTAGTCAGTATTATTCAACATATACTAAACGAACATCACCATATCATATTTACGCTGGAAGTCAAGATCAGGGATTTCAACGAACAAATGGAGATAATGGTGGAATTTTAGAATTTGAGCAATCAATTAGTGGAGATTATGGCCATCTATCATCTGGAGATGGGGGTGAAACCATTTGGTGTAACTATCCAGGTTTTACAATGTATTATGATACTCCTCAAACTGATGGAGGTGGTTCAACATTGAATTTCCCTGGCTCTAATTATCTTTGGCTTGCTCCTTTAATAGAGCATCCTATTGATCCAAATAAGGCTTGGCTTGGAGGTGGGGGTGTATCTGGTGGTGCGCATATTATAGAATTAACAGGTAATGCATTTTCAGTAAATTATGAAGAATTGCCTTATGACTTTGGTTCGAAAATTTCAGCAATGGCTTATTCAACAATAGATCCTTCTATAAGATATGTACTTACAGAATCAGGTACATTCTTTTATAGCCTGGATTCAGGAGAATCATGGGAGCAAACTATTAATTTTTCAGGTCCCGCACCGCAATACTTTTATGGGGCAACAATATACCCATCGCCCACAGATGTAAGTGTTGTTATTATAGGAGGCAGTGGATACTCTAATCCTCCCGTTTATAAAAGTAATAATTTTGGAGAGAATTTTTTACCCATGAGGAATGGTCTTCCAAGTACATTGGTGTATGAATTAGCTGGTAATGAGTATGGAGATCTATATTTTGCAGCAACTGAACTTGGTCCATACATATATAATACTTCAGGTAATCAATGGGAATACTTAGGCGGAGTTTCTGCACCAGATCAAACATATTGGTCAGTTGAATTTATTCCAGAGCTTAATACAGCTAGATTTGGTACATATGGTCGTGGGATATGGGATTTTGTAATGGATGAATATTATGATGTAGTTTTGGGAGATGTGAATAGTGATGAAATTGTAAATATTCAAGATATAATAATTTTGGTTAATTTTATTTTGAATATACTAGATCCATCAGATGTCCAATTCTATGCTGCTGATATAAATCAAGATGAAATAATTGATATATTAGATACTATTTTGATTATAAATATTGCATTGGGTAACTAAGTTGCATTTAAGTATTGTAATAATAATTTTTTCTATTTTATTTGCAGATGTAAAACTTGAAAAGATAGCAGATGGATTTAATAAGCCTATCTACATTAAATCAATTGGTATAAATGATAAATTTATTTTTGTTGTGGAGCAAAATGGAATTATCCAATTATTGAAAAATAAAACAAAAGTAAAAAAACCATTTTTAGATATCTCTGATAGAGTCCATCAAACATTTTATCCTGGAGATGAAAGAGGCCTGCTGGGATTTGCATTGCATCCTGATTTTGATAAAAATGGATACTTTTATGTTAATTATATTAATCAGGATGGATCAACTATTATATCTAAATTTATATCTAAAGATATGGTAGCTGTAAAAAAATCTGAATCTATCATTATGGAGATTGAACAGCCATATTCAAATCATAATGGTGGCCATATTGATTTTGGTCCTGATGGTTATTTGTATATATCTGTTGGTGATGGTGGTTCTGCAGGAGATCCTGATAATAGAGCACAAAGATTGGATAATCTTTATGGGAAAATTTTAAGAATTGATATTGATGCTAAAAATCCATATCAAATACCTAAAGATAATCCATTTTTTAATGATGTTGATTCTAAAAAAGAAATATGGTCTTATGGTTTGAGAAATGTTTGGAGATTTTCTTTTGATAAGCTAAATGGTGATATGTATCTAGGAGATGTTGGACAGAATGCATATGAAGAAATAGACTATGAAAAAGCAGGTGGTGATGGGGGAATTAACTTTGGATGGAAAATTATGGAAGGTCTTCATTGTTATGAGGCAGATAAATGTGATGATAGAGGGTTGATGCCACCAATCTATGAATATCCGAATAATGCAAACTACATAAAAACATTAATAGGTATTAATCAAAAAGATAGAAATGGATGCTCAGTAACTGGCGGCTATGTATATAGAGGCTCTATCAATGAAAAACTGTATGGGAAATACATATTTGGAGATTACTGTACAGGGAAAGTGTGGAGTTTTAAATATGATAATGGTGTTTTGAAAGATTTTAAAAATCATACCAAGTCAATAATGAATAGTATAGATCAAAAAAGTTTTTATTTATCTTCATTTGGTCAAAATATTGATGGAGAATTATTTTTGATTGATTATAATGGAAGTATATATTTATTAGTAGATTAAGGTTTTTTATATATAGTGAAATTTTGTCGTTATTAATTTTATAGATTATAAAATAAGATTAAATAGTGAAATAAATTTAGATATCTTACGATTTAATACTAATAGAACGTTTATATATGGGTTGTTAAATTTTCATTTTTAAAGTAAATTAATGTGCGGCTAATAATAGATATATAAAGATTTAAAATTATATATATATAAAGTTTATCTAATTTATTTAAAGTATTACTTTAGTTTTATGTAAAAATTATTTTAAGGAGTGGTTTTAAATGAAAAATAC
>CAYTPF010000023.1:0-11998 GCA_964439775.1 uncultured bacterium
CTGGCACATCAACAATTTTAAGTGTTGATGGGACCCCATGTTTCTGTAGAAGATAGGCTTTCGTAGGTCCCTCTTACAATTCTTTTAGATCAGAGATAAGGTCATTAAGCATGTCCTTGGCATCACCAAATACCATAATGGTATTATCAAATCCAAAAAGCTCATTTTGGATTCCTGCAAAACCTGGGTTCATTGAACGCTTGTTAACAATAACTGTCCTTGATTTATCAACATTTAAGATAGGCATTCCATAAATAGGGCTTGAGGTATCGTGCCTTGCTGCTGGATTTACCACATCATTAGCACCCAGTATCAATGCAACATCACAGTCCTCAAACTCTGGATTAATCTCATCTAAATCTTTTAATGACTCATAGGGTATATTGGCCTCGGCAAGAAGAACATTCATATGTCCTGGCATTCTACCAGCAACCGGATGGATAGCATATAAAACTTTCTTACCTTTTTCCTCTAACCATTCTGCTACCTCTCGAGTTGCGTGCTGTGCCTGAGCAACCGCAAGTCCATATCCAGGAACAATAATTACCTTCTCAGCAGCATCAAAGATCATTGCAGCCTCTTCGGTTGAATAACTTTTAATATTAAGTTCTTGTGCTTTACCACCTGATCCGCCTGCATCTCCACCAACAGCTCCAAAAATAACATTAGCCAAAGATCGATTCATACCCTTGCACATAATCTGTGTTAAAATAAGACCTGATGCACCTACCAAAGCTCCACTTATAATAAGAGCATTATTCATTAGGACAAAGCCAGTAGCTGCTGCAGCCACACCTGAATATGAATTCAATAATGATATGACAACCGGCATGTCAGCTCCACCAATTGGGATTGTCAATGTTATTCCAAGTATAGCCGATATAATTAAAATTCCATAAAAATAATTAAGCTCTGTTGGGATACCTACCAGTGAATAACCAAGGACCACTAGAGCTAATACAAATAAAGCATTAATCATCTGCTGCCCAGGATAAACAATAGGCTGTCCAGATATAAAACCCTGTAACTTTCCAAATGCTATAAAGCTTCCAGTTAATGTTAATGTACCAATCAAAACACTTAAAACGATTGTTACAAGCATAAATGTTGATGGGTTATTTGAATATTGAACATAGAACTCTGCACTTGCCACTAGTGCTGATGCACCACCACCAAAACCATTAAAAATAGCAACAAGCTGAGGCATCTGTGTCATTTCAACCTTTTGCGCTGCAAATCCACCTATGATAGCACCAATTAACATCCCAATACCTATCATTTTAAAATCTAACACCTCACCAGCATACAATGTTGCAGCAATTGCCACAAGCATTCCTAATGTAGCTATACCATTTCCTTTTCTAGCTGTTTTAGGATGACTAAGCATCTTGATACCAAAAATGAAACAAACTGCACTGACTACATAGGCTATATTTATATAATCCATAAAATTCCTTATTTCTTCTTCTTAAACATTTTAAGCATTCTATCAGTAACCATAAACCCACCAACAACATTAATTGTTGCAAAAACCACGGCAATGGTACCAAGTATAGTTCCTAGTCCTCCACCAAGCTTGCTAGCTATAATAGCTCCAACGATGGCAATACCTGATATTGCATTTGAGCCAGACATTAGAGGCGTATGCAAAGTAGGTGGTACCTTGTTAATAATTTCATTCCCAACAAAAATTGCAAGAATAAAAACAGTAAAAATATTTATCATATCCATTTTAGGAATCTCCCTTTAATGCTTTGGCTGTTTGTTCATTAGTAACCTCACCATTATGTGTAAACATTGATCCAGAGGTTATTTCATCTTCCATATCTAGTTTCAAAGAACCATCAGGACAAATATAATTAATAAGTGCGCTTACATTTTTAGCATAAACCTGACTTGCGTGGGCTGGCATAGTACTTGGTATATTAAATGAGCCATCAATGATAACACCATCTTTTTCAATTACATTTCCAGGATCTGTCAGTTCACAATTACCGCCATTCTCAGATGCAAGATCTATTATAGCAGAGCCAGCATGCATTCCAGAGACCATCTCAGCTGTAATAATTTTTGGGGCTGGTCTTCCAGGAATAAGAGCGGTAGTCACCACCAAATCAGACTTAGCAATATGCTCTTTTATAAGCTCTGCCTGTTTTCTTTTATATTCATCTGAGGTCTCTTTAGCATATCCACCCTCTCCAACACCATCATCATCATCAGATGGGACCTCAACAAACTTAGCACCTAAGCTCTCAACTTGCTCTTTAACAACAGGTCTAACATCAAATGCCTCAACCTGTGCCCCCAACCTTTTAGCTGTTGCTATTGCTTGAAGTCCTGCAACCCCAGCACCTATAATAAGTACCTTCGATGGCTGGATAGTTCCAGCAGCGGTCATTAAAAGAGGCATATACTTTGGTATATGACTTGCACCAATAAGAACAGCCTTATATCCTGCTATATTACTTTGTGAGCTTAATGCATCCATTTTCTGTGCCAATGTTGTTCTTGGAACTAGATGCATTGAAAATCCAGTTATATTTTTATTTATAAATTTTTGAACCGACTCTTTGTCCATCGTGGTTTGAAAAAATGAAACAAATGCAGAGCCATCTTTTAGCATATCCGCTTCGTGAGCATCTAGATTTTTATTCATCAATGGGGAATTTACTTTTAAAATAAAATCAGACTTCGCATATAAATCTTTTACATCATCAACAATTGTTGCTCCTGCTGATTTAAAATCATTATCTGAAATAAATGAGCCTTCACCAGCATTAGTCTCAACTAAAACCTCTATGCCCTTTTTTATATAATCCTTTACAGTAGCAGGTATTGCAGCTACTCGGTTTTCATTATCTAATATTTCTTTTGGGATACCAATTATCATTATAACATCCTTAAATAGTCTTTATGTAAGTTTAAAAGTTAATGTATTTTTTTTATTACTATAAAATAATTTTATTAACAAAAGATTATAAATTTCTATCTAGTATAAACTGTAAATTATATTTATGTACAATTCTGTTGATTTTATATCATTCAAAAAAGGCAATCCAACAAAAGCAATTATTGCTATCCATGGCTGGCAGGGTAACAAAACTAGTTTTAATTTTTTATCTGATATAATGAAAATAAATAATGTAGAATGGTTCTTTCCTGAGGCGCCTTATATTCTAAACAATAACAATGATACTCGATCCTGGTCATTTGAAACCTCTCCTGGGGTATATGATGTACAAAAAACCAAGGATCAATTACCTGTTTTTTTTAATGAACACATTTTTTCAAAATACTCATCTGATAATGTTTTTATAATTGGTTTTTCTCAAGGAGCAATTATTTGCTTTGAGTTTGTATTGCATATGAAGAAAAAACTAGGTGCTGTATTCCCTATCGCAGGAACATTTAGAGATCAAGATACAGAAAAACCACGATTCCATCCAATCCAAAAAAATACGCCCATAGTGATTGGACATGGGATAGACGATGATGTTTTAGATATAAAATATTCTAGAAAGATCTATAAAATATTAAAAAATCAAGATGCTAATGTAAAATTAATTGAGTTTAAAGGTGGTCATAAAATCAATCTTCAATATATAAAAGAAATTACTAAATTAATCAATGAATCATAATCAATATGATGTAATTATTGTTGGGTCTGGCTTTGGGGGCAGTGTTTCTGCATATCGTCTTACACAAAAAGGATATAAGGTCCTTGTCATTGAAAAGGGCAAACGTTATGAAGATAAGGACTTCCCAAAAACAAATTGGAATCTAAGAAAATATTTATGGATGCCTAATCTATTTTTATATGGAATTCAATGTATCACATTTTTAAAAAATGTTTTCATCCTTCATGGTTGTGGAGTTGGTGGGGGCAGCCTGGTATATGCAAACACTCTGCTTGTACCATCATCTAAAGCTTTCAATGATAATGGTTGGCCAGACAATACCTGGGAAGAAAAGCTATCTCCTCATTATGAAAAAGCAAAAAAGATGCTCGGATCAATAGTCTCTCCACATCTTGGTGAAAGTGATCATGTTCTTAAACAATGTGCAGAGGAAATGGGAAAGGGTGATACATTCAAACCCGTAAATGTTGGAGTATATTTTGGAACACCTAATGTAGAGGTAAAAGACCCCTATTTTAATGGTGAGGGTCCAGATAGAAAGGGCTGTATTCTCTGTGGTGGTTGCATGGTAGGATGTAGACATAATGCAAAAAATACTCTTGTAAAAAACTATCTTTATTTAGCTGAAAAAAATGGTGCGACCGTCATACCTGAACGAGAGGTTGTTGATATAAAATTTAAAGACAAAGAGTACACACTTAATGTTAAAAAGTCTACTGGTTTCATAAGGTCTAACTCTATTTATAAATGCAAGCAACTAATTTTATCTGGTGGAGTCATGGGAACCGTAAAATTACTATTAAAATGCAAACATAAAGGATCTTTAGACAAACTTTCTAAATGTCTTGGCAATTTTGTTAGGACAAATTCCGAGGCAATCCTTGGAACATTTTCAATGAAATCTCAAAAAGATAAAGATTTTACTAAAGGAATAGCAATATCTGCTGGTTTCCATCCTGATGAAAATACAAAAATTGAGATGTGTAGATATGGAAAGGGTCAAGATGCGATGTGGAGATTAGCAACATTAATGACTAATGGAAAATCAACTATACCATCGGGGATACAATTAATTTTTAAAATTATTAGGCATCCAATTCATTTTTTAACAACGTTATGGCCTTTTGGCTGGGCAAAAAAAGCCACTATTGTACTCGTAATGCAGAATATAAATAGTCATTTAAAATTAGACTATACAAAAAAATGGTGGAGACTTGGGAAAAGATCTCTTAACAGTAAGCTAGAATCAAAAACTCCAATACCAGGTAAAATACCAATAGGAGAAAAGGTTACACAGTCTATTGCTGAAAAAACTGGTGGATTCCCTGCTGCATCAATTCCTAATTCTATTTTCAACTTACCAACGACAGCTCATATTCTAGGGGGTTGTAAAATTGGTAAGAATATTGACTTAGGGGTTATAGATGAAAATTTAGAAGTATTTAATTATCCAGGGATGTACATAATTGATGGGTCTTCTGTACCTGCTAATTTAGGTGTAAATCCTAGCTTAACAATTACCGCATTATCTGAATATGCAATGAGTAAATTCCCAGAAAAAAGTAATAACTAAAGAGGTATCAATGAGCGTTAGAATTAAAAATGATATTTTATACATATTTAATCCAGCTACAGGTGAGGATATCGATTCAATTGAATCAACATCACTTGATAAGGTTGATAAAATTATAAATTCTGCATCAGAAAAAGCAAGAACCTATAATCAATCATCATTCTACGATAGAACAAAAATTATTAATAACTTCAGAAAAGCTCTTGTTTCAAATATGGATAATTTTATTGATATTATTTGTAAAGAAACAGGTAAAAAATATGAAGAAGGCTTAACAGAAATATTAACTTCAGTTGATTATATGAAGTATGCCACTAAAATTGTATCTAAAGCCCTAAGACCTGAAAAAAGGAAAACAGGTATTTTATTCAATAAAAAAGCATCTGTCCATTATGAACCCTACGGAGTTGCTGGAATTATTTCTCCATGGAATTACCCATTAATTTTAACTGTGACTCCTATCTCTGAGGCAATATTAGCTGGTAATACAGTTGTATTAAAACCTTCAGAACAAACATCTTTAACCGTTAAACTTTTAAAAGAGGTTTGGAATCAATCAACCAAAGAACCTGATCTTTTTCAAGTTATTTATGGAGCTGGTGATGTTGGAAATGCATTAGTCAGCTCTGATAAAACTGATGTTATCTGTTTTACTGGTAGCACTCAAATAGGTCAAAAAATAGCTGAGACTTGTGCATCTTTATTGAAGCCTGTAATCTTAGAATTAGGAGGTAAAGACCCCTTAATTGTAATGAAAGATGCTAATATGAATCGTGCAGCAGATGCAGCAATATGGGGTGGAATGAGTAATGCTGGACAAACCTGTACATCTGTTGAAAAAATTTATGTTGAGGAATCAAAAAAAGCAAACTTTATTGACCTTTTAAAAAAGAGAATTGACAAGCTCAAGACGGGTCCTAATCAAGATGATCATATAGGCGCTATTACTGTAGAAAACAGTAAAAATAAAATAATTAGCCAAATTGAAGAAGCCAAGAAAACATCTGAAGTCTATGAGGGATCTTTAGATAGTAATGATAAAGGCTGGTTTATCCCCCCAACATTAATTATAGATCCTCCAAAAGATTCAAAGGTTATGCTAGAAGAAACTTTTGGACCCGTTATAACTATTCAAAGTTTTGAGAATGAATCTGATTTGTTTAATAAAATCACACAATTTAATAGCTATGGATTAAGTGCAAGTATATTTACAAAAGAACAAAATAAAGCTAGAGAAATAGCAAAAAATATTTCAACTGGTGCAGTAAATGTCAATGATGTATTGACTCATTATGGTGTATCAGATCTACCTTTTGGTGGAGTTGGAAAAAGTGGCATAGGTAGAGTTCATGGTAAAGAAGGATTAAGATCATTTAGTAAAATAAAAAGTCTATTAGAGAATAGATTTAGCCTAGGATCGGAATTATGGTGGTATCATAAAAAAGATCTTTATATTAAGCTTGTAAAAAAATTCATAAAATTTTATTATAAATAATAATAAAATGTGTAACTTTATTATTATTAAAAGGTAGCTAGCTTTATTCTAAAAAAAACTATAAGGGAACTTTTATGCTAAGATATTTCAAATCTTTTTATACAATTATTTTTGTTACTTTAATATTTGGATATAATCCTCCTAAAAAAGCAGAACCAATCAATATTCCTTATGAAAAATTTGAGCTTTCTAATGGTTTAGATGTGATTTTGCATGAAGACCACAGTATCCCAATGGTATCAGTAAACATGTGGTACCATGTTGGATCAAAAAATGAAAAGCCAGGACGAACAGGATTTGCACATTTATTTGAGCATCTAATGTTTGAAGGCTCAAAACACCATAATTATAATTTTACTCAACCACTAGAAGAAGTTGGTGGAAATGATAATGGCTCTACATCAACTGATAGGACAAATTATTGGACAAATGTACCAAGTGATCAATTAGAGCTAGCACTGTGGCTGGAATCTGATAGAATGGGTTTTTTATTAGATGTCATGACTCAAGACAAATTAGATAACCAAAGGGATATAGTTAAAAACGAAAAACGTCAAAACTATGATAATAAACCTTATGGTAGAGCATGGGCAATCATACCTGAGATGATGTTTCCTTCTGACCATCCTTATCATTGGATTCCTATAGGTAGCATGGAAGATTTATCTGCAGCTTCATTAGATGACGTATCTGATTTTTTTAAAAAATATTATATTCCAAATAATGCATCCCTTTGTATAGCAGGTGATATTGATATTGAAGAAACTAAGAAATTAGTTGAAAAATATTTTTCTTCTATTCCAAGTGGTAATCCTGTAGATCGATTAGAATCTCAAGCAGTTTCATTAGATGGGACTTCAAGAAAAACTATTTATGATAATGTAAGCGCAGGAATGTTAATATATGGTTGGCATTCTCCAGCATTATATTCTAAAGGAGATGCTGAGCTAGATCATCTTGCTAACATACTTACAGAGAGTAAGGTTTCAAGATTATATAAATCACTTGTTTATGAACAACAGCTTGCTCAAGAAGTTGAGGCCTTTCAATGGTCAAGAGAAATTGGAAGTACCTTTCATATTATGGTTACAGCAAAGGAAGGTCATTCTTTAGAAGAAATTGAAGAAGCTCTAAATAAAGAGCTACAAGAAATTGTCAAAATGGGAATAAGTCACAAAGAACTTGAACAATCTAAAACTCAGTGGGAAGCTCGATTTATACGTGGTTTAGAACAAATTGGTGGTTTTGGTGGAAAAGCTGATATCTTGAATGGATATAATGTTATGCTAGGTGATCCTGGAAAATTTAATTGGGATTTAAATCGATACATGGATGTAACTATAAATGACGTTAGAAATGCCACATCAAAATATATAGATATGGATAATAAGGTTATTTTAAAGATATTACCTTCTGAAGATGTTTCATCATCTACAGATAATTTTGATCGAAATAAAAAACCTAAAGCTGGAGAAAAAACTCTATTTATTCCACCTACTATAGATAAAACTATACTCTCAAATGGACTTGAATTATTAGTAATTGAAGATAAAAAACTCCCAATAGTTGAGGTAACAGTAGTTCTTAATAGTGGCTGGGCAGCAGATCCTAAAGATAAACCTGGTGCAGCTGCATTAACTGCTGACCTACTTGATGAAGGAACAAATAGAAGAGATGCTATGGAAATTTCTGAAGAAGCTAGAGAGCTGGGGACAAATATTGGTACTAGCAGTTATTTTGATGCAACATTTATTAGCTTTAATTCACTTAAGAAAAACCTAGATTCTTCTATGGATCTTTTAGCAGATATTCTACTTAATCCAGTATTCCCTGAAAAAGAATTAGAAAGAAAAAAAGATGAATATTTAGGAAGAATTCAACAAGAATCAAAACAGGCTATTGTTTCAGCTGTTAAACATTATTTCAGATTATTATTTGGTGAAGATCATCCTTATGGACAACCTTATACTGGCAGTGGAACTGCTGAATCAATAAATGCAATAAATAGATATGATCTTATGCATTATTATGAAAATAATTATTTAGCAAATAATGCTTCAATAGTTATTGTAGGAGATATTTCACCTAAAGAGGCTGAAATAAAAGTAAATCAGTATCTAGGTAGATGGTCATCAGGTGATATACAAACATCTGAAGTACCAACTCCAAATAAAAGAACAAGTAGAGATGTTTACATTATTGATAAACCAGGAGCACCACAAAGTGTGATTATTATGGGTAATCTTGGTATTAAAAGAAATGATCCTGATTATCTAGCTACATATGTAATGAATACAGCATTAGGTAGCCAATTTACAAGTAGGCTTAATATGAACCTTCGTGAAGATAAGGGATATACATATGGTACTGGATCCTTTTTCTCAAGTAGAAAGGGTGTTGGTCCATTTGGATGTTATGCTCCTGTCCAGACAAAATACACAAAAGAAGCTATTAAAGAAATGATCAAAGAATTAACTGATATTACTAAATCTCGTCCGCTTAGCAATCAAGAGGTTGAAAATACTAAAAGGAACCTAATAAATAAATTCCCTAGAAAATTTGAAGGTCTATCAGCAATATCTGATGAAGCATCTGATCTAGTTATGTATAATCTTCCAGAATTTGACTGGCAGTTATATATGGAAAAAGTTAATAGTATAACAGGTGAAATGGCAACTCAGGCAGCCAAAGACCATATACATCCAGATAATTTGTTGATTGTTGTAGTGGGTGATCGTGATGCCATTGAAAATGATATTAAAAGTTTAAACCTTGGGGACATATATTTCTTAGATCAAAATGGTGAACCAATTAACTAATCATTTGATATAATGAGTAATGATCATATCAAATCATTTGCTCCAGCAACAGTAGCAAATGTGAGCTGTGGATTTGACATCCTTGGTTTTGCTATAGAATCTCCAGGAGATGAAGTAGAAATTAAACTAAAAAAAGAGCCTGGAATAAAAATTATCTCTATTTTTGGTGATAATGGCAAGCTCCCCTTAGATCCTCATCTTAATAGTGCAAGTGTAGCAATACAAAGCTATATTAATCATGTTAATTATAATGATGGGGTAGAAATTATTCTTCATAAAAAAATGCCAATTAGCTCAGGTTTAGGTTCTAGTGCTGCTAGCTCTGTTGCAGCTGCATATGGCATTAATTATATTTTGGGAAATCAGTTAAAGAAAAAAGAGCTGCTTCCTTTTATTCTTGATGGTGAAAAAATAGCTTGTGGCTCTGCTCATGCAGATAATGCTGCAGCTTCTTTACTGGGTGGATTTATTCTAGTAAGAAGTTATGATCCACTTGATATTATTCCCATTAACTATCCAAAGGATTTATTATCAATTGTAATACATCCAGATCTAGAAATTAATACTAAAGAAGCTCGAGGTCTATTAGGAGATCATATTAATCTTAAAGATGCTGTTTCTCAATGGGGTAATATTGCGGCTTTAATATCAGGATTATATCAAGGAAATTATGATATTATATCTAATTCACTACAAGATCACATTGCTGAGCCTAAACGTTCAAAGTTAATTACTGGTTTTGATGATATAAAAAAATGTGCATTAAAAGCTGGCGCTATAGGCTGTGGGATATCTGGATCTGGACCATCAATTTTTGCTTTAAGTAATAATATACATAAGGCTGAATTAATTGCAAGCTCAATGAAAAATATTTTTACGCAACATAATATTAAATCAAAATCTTATATATCAAAAATTAACTCTGAAGGTGCTAAAATTTTAGATTAATTAATATGCAAGATTTTAAAACATTTAAAGAATTTTATCCTTATTATTTATCAGAACATCAAAATCCTATATGCAGAGGTTTACACTTTTTAGGAACTTTAGGTGTCTTAATTTGTATTATTATATCATTTCAAAATATAATATATTTATTTCTAGCTCCAATATTTGGTTATAGTTTCGCTTGGATTGGACACTTTTATTTTGAAAAAAATAAACCAGCTACATTTACATATCCCGTATATAGTTTTTTGGGTGATTGGATAATGTTTAAGGATATTTTAATAGGTAAAGAGTCAATTACAAAACCATAAACTAATAAGGAATATAATGGAATATAGAAATTTAGGTCCATCAGGATTAAAAATAAGCGAGCTATCATTTGGATCTTGGGTAACTTTTGTAAATCAATTAAAAGAAAAACAGGCTATGGATTGTATGGCTTTAGCCTATGAAAGAGGTGTTAATTTTTTTGATAACGCAGAAGCATATGCATCTGGGAATTCTGAAATATTAATGGGGAAAATATTAAAAAAACTAAAATGGGATAGAGATACATTTATTGTTTCAAGCAAAGCATTTTGGGGTGGGGATTTGCCAACTCAAAGAGGCTTATCAAAAAAACATTTACACGATGCATGTAATGCAGCGTTAAAGAGGTTACAAGTTGATTATTTAGATTTATATTTTTGCCATAGACCCGATCCGGAAACCCCTATTATCGAAACAGTCTATGCTATGAATGATTTACTACAACAAGGTAAAATAATGTATTGGGGTACTTCTGAATGGAGTGCAAAAGAAATTAAAAAAGCATTCTCAATTTCTAAAAAATATGGTTTAAGAGGACCCACTATGGAACAACCTCAATACAATATTATATGTAAAGATCGTTTTGAAATAGAATACAAGGACATTTTTAAAAAATATAACTTGGGTTCCACAATTTGGTCACCTCTTGCTTCAGGCATACTAACTGGAAAATACAATAAAGGCATTCCTAATAATTCTCGATTTAAAGTAAAGGGTTACGAATGGCTAGCAGATTCCATGGAAGAAATTGATTTCAATAAAATTAAAAAAATAAATAAAATCTCACAAAAATTAGGAATTAAAATGTCTCAGCTTGCAATTCTTTGGTGCTTAAAAAATAAGAATGTAAGCTCTGTAATTTTAGGTGCCTCAAAATTATCTCAACTTAAAGAAAACTTAGATTCAATAAAACACTATGAATTAATTAGTGATGAAATAATGGTTGAAATTAATAACTGCTAAAAAAATTAAGAAAGATTAAAATGAAAATAAATAAAATTAATTTAAAAGAAAAATACTCAAAATTTTCAAAACATTGGTCACCAAGAGTTATTACAGAAATGAATGATTATCAATTTAAGATTGCAAAAATAAAGGGAGAATTTGTTTGGCATGATCATAAATCAACTGATGAAACTTTTATAGTTATAGAAGGTGAAATGAATATGAAATTTAGAGATGGGGATGTAAAAGTAATGCAGGGCGAAATGATTGT